>CAXRCG010000204.1:0-31553 GCA_964228885.1 Pseudomonadales bacterium
CGCTTAGGCGTGTATTTGGTTACGCAGCTTCTTTATTGCATTCTGTTCCAACTGCCGAACTCTTTCGGCTGAAATACCGAACCTGGTTGCTAACTCATGCAGTGTCATCTTATCGTCGCGGAGCCAGCGACTTTCGACTATTTCCTGTGCACGTGGGTCGAGTTGTGAAAATGCTTCCCGCAGCTTCTTTTGTTCAGACTCAGCGTGGTCTTGGTTTTCAGCGATGATCGCAGGGTCTAATCCGGGATCATGAAGGTAGTGCGATGGCGAGTAGGCCTCTTCATCATCATCTGACGACCCATCGAATGCATCATCTTGAGCGGCAAGCCTTCCTTCCATTAACCGCACGTGGTTGGGTTCTACCCCTAATGCCTCGGCGATATGATTCACTTCTTGCTCGTTCATCCAGCCCAGCCTTTTTTTGTTACTTCGCAGGTTGAAGAACAACTTCCTCTGGGCTTTCGTTGTAGCAACTTTCACGATGCGCCAGTTTTTAAGAATGAACTCATGCATTTCTGCCTTTATCCAGTGCACTGCAAAAGATACAAGCCTGACTCCAAATTCTGGGTTGTAGCGCTTAACTGCCTTCATTAACCCAACATTACCTTCCTGAATAAGATCCGCCTCAGAAAGACCGTAGCCAGAGTAGGACTTTGCTACGTAGACAACGAAACGCAGGTGAGACATTACCAACCGTCGCGCGCCGTCAAGGTCAGCGTCATAGTAGAGTTTTTCCGCCAGTTCTTTTTCCTCTTCCACGCTGAGTAGTGGAATCGTGTTGACCGCCTGAATATATGCCTCCAGGTTAGCACCTGGTGACATCAAATCGACTGGCTGGATATTTGTACTCATTTGTGACCTTTTAATTTCGGGTGCGCAGTCTAGCATTCATTTGACGAGACTGCCATTTCCCTTTGAAACGTTATACGAACGTAAACGCGTTTCGATCGTAATTATTATAATAAGTTTTCACTGGCGTTGAGCGCCCACGATCCCAGCAGCCTGGGCCTGCTTATTAACTCGGCTCTATTGAATGTAAGTGTTTACTTACTGCCAAGCCGGCCCCAACAACGCCGAGCATTCCACCGCAAAGAAGTAGCGTAAATGTGTCTCCAATGCCAAGGCCAGTGAGTCCAAAAGTATTGCTGTAGGAGGTCATTAGTCGCGCTATTGGACCCGCAAGAAAGAGGAAACTACTCTCCACCAACAACCAGGCCATGACAGCCCCACCTGCGCCGTACCAGAATCCAAGATACAAGAAAGGTCGTCGAACGAAGCTATCTGTTCCTCCAACCAACTTCACCACTTCTATTTCTGCGCGGCGATTTTCAATCGCCAGTCTGATTGTATTGCCAATTGACAACAGCACACCCAAACCAAGAAACACACTGAGGGCAATGACAAAACGCTCCCCGAATGCGACAAGTGCCAGCAATCTTTCAATCCATTCCAAATCCAGATCTACCGTCGCTATCCTGTCATCGGCTGCCAATTGGGCAACCAACAATTTCAACCCCGCAGCCTGCTCAATCGCAGGCGTGAGTTCGATAACGGCCGGTAACGGATTTTCGCCCATGCTCGCGATGACATTCGCTAGACCCGACTGGGCCTGAAATTCGGTTAACGCCTGTTCCGCCGATATGTAGTTTGTCGTTAAAACCTCCGGCTCTTCCGAAAGAGACTCGGCGAAAGCCTTACCTGCGCTGAGACTGACCTCTTCTTTCAGGTAAGCACTAATCCGAGGTTGACCGTCCCAGTCACCACCGAGTTCAGTTAAGTTACCCAGTAACAAATACAAAATAGTGGGCAAGGCGATGGCTATGCCAATTACCAACCAAGTCATTAAACTTGTCACCCATGTATCAAGCAGCTGGCTCAAGCTGTTCCATGCAATTTGGCGATGATGGCGAAACCACGATTGGATTTTGTCCAACAAACTACGGGAAGAAGGGCTTGCATTGGCACTAGGCGACATCTAACTTTTACCTTCCAGTAATCGACCCTGCTTGAGTATGAGTTCACGCTTGCCCATACGAGCCACCAGATCTAAATCATGTGTTGCTATTAACACGGTTACGCCAACCTGATTAAACTGATCAAAAAGATTCATGATTTCCCGTGACAACGCCGGGTCGAGGTTACCGGTCGGTTCATCCGCCAGCAAAATTGTGGGACGATTAACCACTGCTCGCGCGATACCCACTCTCTGCTGTTCCCCACCCGATAACGCAACTGGATATTGCTTCTCTTTCTTGCTGAGACCCAATTTCCCGAGCGCGGCGCGAACGCGTCGGCCCACTTCTCTCGGTTGATATCCAGCTATTGTGAGCGGAAGTGCGACGTTATCGTAGACTGTCCGATCAAATAGCAGTTGGTGATTTTGGAACACAACGCCAACATTACGACGAATATAGGGCACCTGCTTTGCGCTAATACGGTTTAGATTCGTTCCGTTGACAATGACCTGCCCCTGACTCGCTCGCTCCATGACAATGATCAACTTCATTAACGTGCTTTTACCTGCGCCTGAGTGCCCAGTCAGAAAAGCCATTTCGCCGGCCGGCATTTCAAAACTGACCCGCGATAAGGCCTCCTTGCCACCTTCGTATCTTTTGCTTACCTGATCGAATCTAATCACAACATCTACAAGCCTGTATTTACGCCGTCAAATATCGCTTCTACATATTCCTCGGCATTAAATGGACGGAGGTCATCTATTTTCTCACCGATACCAATGAATCGGATAGGTATATTGAATTCTCGCGCAATGTTGAAGACAACCCCACCTCTTGCGCTACCATCAAGCTTTGTTATCGATAGACCAGACACATCAACCACCTGCAGAAACTCGTTGGCCTGGGACAACGCATTCTGACCAGTTGTAGAATCAAGCACCAACATCACCTCGTGTGGCGCGTCTACATCAAGCTTGCCCATTACCCGTTTGATTTTGCTCAGTTCTTCCATCAGGTTCTTCTTGTTCTGCAATCTGCCCGCAGTATCCGCTATCAATACATCTACTTTCTTAGCACGAGCAGATTCAAGCGCATCAAAAATCACAGAAGCACTATCGGAACCAGTTGTCTGTGCGACCACAGGTACGTCATTTCGTTCACCCCATACTTTTAATTGCTCAACCGCAGCGGCACGGTAGGTATCACCAGCGGCCAGCATCACAGACTTACCTTCAGACTGTAAGCGTTTCGCGAGCTTTCCAACGGTGGTGGTCTTACCCGCCCCATTGACACCGACCATAAGAATCACAAAAGGCTTGAGGTCAACTGGGTCATCGAAGGTGGGAATCGTTAACCCGATATCTACTTCCTTCAATAACGTTGTGAGCTCCTGCTTCAAAGTTGTGTAAAGCGCTTGCGCATCGCCCAATTCCTTGCGCGCAACTTTTTTCGCCAGATTAGTCATGACATCTTCTGTTGCCTGAACGCCGAGATCAGAGGTCAGTAGCAACGTTTCAATCTCTTCCAGCAAGTCTTCATCGATGATTTTTTCACCCAGAAAGACCCGGCCCATACCTTCACTGAGCTTGTTTTGAGTCTTGGATAGTCCTGCCTTTATCCTAGAGAAAAAACCCGATTTGCCTTTTTTTACATCATCTGCAACATTGTCTGTCATTACGGTTATTACCTGGTTTGTATCAAGCCTCGACACCGATTCCATTGACGCGGAACGAAAAAGACTTCTGAAATGAACTCATCTATTTATTCTATGCGAATTATCGGCGGAAAGTGGCGTGGCCGCAAAATATCTTTCGCACCACACGATCAAATTCGCCCTACGCCCAACAGGATACGGGAAACACTGTTCAACTGGCTGCAAGGACATATTCATGGCGCTAAGTGTCTTGAGCTTTATGCCGGCAGCGGTGCGCTTAGTTTCGAGTCTTTATCACGGGGGGCTCGTTCAGTCACGTTGGTTGAACAATCAACTTTGATACATACGCATCTGATCAATGAATTTAACAACATTGCGGGCGCTTTGGGTTCATTCCAGTGTGCCAACAGATCTGCCGCGGCATGGGTGCAAAACCCACAAGGTGGACCCTTTGATATCATCTATCTGGACCCACCCTTCGCGGGTGATGAACTGGACACGATATTGCCGCTAATAATTAGCCAGAAATTACTCTCAGCAGATGGCTTCATCTATATCGAAAGTCCAATCAAGATACTCCCTAATGTACTGCCGATTTCACTTGAAATTTTCAAACAGAAAAAAGCCGGCAATGTACATTACTGCCTGTGCCAATTTACGCATTAGTTCAATTTTCAACCATTCTCCGATCAAACGAAGGTTTTCAATGATGGGTGTATCCAAAATTAAGCTCATGTATGATTCGTTCTTCTAAATCAAAGCACTCGGTTTCCAATGACAACTGTACTTTATCCTGGCACTTTCAACCCAATACACAACGGTCACGCCGACCTCGTCGAGAGGGCGGCAAAAATTTTTGGCAGAGTCGTTCTTGGGATCGCGACCAGTCCACATAAAAGCCCAGGCGAATTGACCGTGCGGATCGACCTGGCTAAAGAAGCACTTGCTCATGTGAAGGATGTTGATGTCATCGGCTTCAATACACTGACCGTCGACTTTGCTAGGGAAATTGATGCGGAAATCATTCTGAAGGGTATTCGAACTTTTACTGACTTTGAATACGAATTCCAAATGCTCAACATGAATCGCGCACTAAAACCCGGCCTAGAAACGGTGTTTCTTGCACCATCTGAGGAGTTTTCCTATATTTCCTCTACGCTGGTCAGGCAGATCGCGGGCTATGGCGGAGATGTTTCCCAGTTTGTTCACCCCGCCGTTGCGAAGGCACTGGCAGACGGCACAATTTAACTGTTTCAGGTCTGACACCGAGTGCAGAAGACTGTTGTTCGTTGACCCAGACGAATCTCCTTCAATGCTCTGCTGCAGCCGAGGCAGGGCTCACCACCACGCCCATAAACGTTGAGCGATTGTTTAAAGTACCCCGGGGAACCATCCTCGCGCACAAAATCTTTCAGTGAGGTACCACCGGCTTCAATCGCTTCGGACAACACTTGTTTTACAGCACTAACTAGTTTCAGATAACGCACTCGCGAGGGTTTTCCAGCCGGAATATCCGGCCTGATGCCAGCCATGTATAAAGCTTCGTTTGCATATATATTGCCGACCCCTACGACGACCCGGCCATCCATCAGAAAAGACTTTAACAATGTTTTCCTTGAACGACTGACGGCGTAGAGGTAATTCGCATCAAACACTGCAGAAAGCGGCTCAGGACCAAGATTTTCTAGCAAAGCGTGTTTGTAATCTTCGTTCAACCAAAAAATTGAACCAAATCGTCGGGGATCGTGGTAGCGAAGCATTCGCCCGTTTTGCAAGACAAAATCAACATGATCATGGGTTTCAGCTGCAGCGCTCGAATCAAGAATTCGGAGCGAACCCGACATGCCAAGATGAATCATCACCTGTCCCCGCCCGGTATTAATCAACAAATATTTGGCTCTTCGTTCAACACCCAGAATGACCTGTCCCGAAAGCATCTGAGCCAACTCAGGTGATATCTCCCAGCGCAACTTTGGCTGTCGCACGATCACCGAGGCGACGCGCACACCAATCAAATGTGGTTCAATTCCCCGGCGGGTCGTTTCAACCTCTGGAAGTTCAGGCATAAATAAAATTACTTCTGGATTATTAGTCATGCAAGTGTATACAGCCGGGGTTGCTTCCACCACACTGCAGCTATACCGTGCTTCTAATTTCTTTCATGGGACCGACGCAAACCGAAATGACCAGCAAGTCTTCGCCCATCCTAGGCATTGATACCGGCGGCACCTTTACTGATTTTGTTTACCTTCATCAATCAGGGACAAAACATCAGGTGCAGGTTCACAAAGTTCTTTCCACCCCACATGCGCCGGATGAGGCGATTCTGCAGGGCATCGAGGAGATGGCTTTGACCGATTCTGTCCGCAGCGGAGCCATCCTTATTATCCATGGAACCACAGTAGCAACGAATGCTGCGCTTGAGGGCAAAGGCGTCCGTACAGCATATATTACTAACACGGGCTTGGCAGACATACTGGCAATCGGCAGACAAACCAGAGAGGAACTCTATAATCTTACACCTGATTCACCAAAGGTCCGATTCGATCCGTCCCTGAACATTGAGGTCGATGTCAGGCTTGATTCAAAAGGAGACGTTATAACACCCTTGACGCCCGCGGCACTTAAGCAATTGGAACATGATGTCAAATCTCTAAAACCAGAAGCCATCGCGATTAATTTACTTTTTTCTTACCTTGATCCCACCGATGAATTGACGATCGAAGCATTGTTTCAGGAACATTTCTTCGTTTCGCGGTCATCTTTTGTACTGCCCGAAATCAACGAATATGAACGAGGTATTTCAACTTGGGTGAACAGTTGGATTGGACCTTTAATCAGGGACTATCTTAATTCTCTACAGCGCAGCCTTGCACCTGCACCGCTCGCCATTATGCAATCCTCAGGACACACAGTCGCTAGTCATCTTGCGGCGGTCCGCGCGGTTAACCTGTTACTGTCTGGGCCCGCAGGCGGACTGGCCGCTGCCATGCATATTGGTCAAAGCATTAAACAAACGAATCTGATGACCTTCGATATGGGGGGCACTTCTACCGACGTCGCTTTGTTGGAGAACAAAATCAGCTTAACAAACCAAGGGAAAATCGCAGGCTTTCCCATCTCAGTGCCCATGGCTGATATTCACACCATTGGTGCCGGGGGTGGCTCTATCGTAAGTATCGATAGCGGTGGTTTGTTAAAAGTTGGACCCGAATCATCTGGCGCGAATCCTGGGCCGGCCTGCTACGGTCAGGGTGGCACTGCGCCGACTGTGACCGATGCGAATTTGATTCTAGGGCGGCTCAGCAATACAGCCTTTCTTGGCGGTCGGATGATGCTCGATATCGACGCTGCATATAACGCCATGGCACCACTGGCAACGGCACTCGATATGGAGGTTTTAACCCTCGCTGAGGGCATTGTAAAACTGACTAACGAACACATGGCTCAGGCACTTCGCGTGATCTCAATACAACAAGGTTTCGACCCAAGAGAATTTTCACTTATGTGTTTTGGCGGTGCAGGTGGCCTCCACGTCTGCGAATTAGCCGAGGCCCTCGAGATTCCTGAGGCGATCGTTCCGAGAAATAGCGGCATTTTGTCTGCACAAGGGATGGTGACCTCTGAACCTGGTAGGGAATTGGTGCAAACCTGGCGCTGCCTCATCGAGCAATTGGACGCATCAAGGCTTGAAGACCGCATTGAAAATCTAATTGAACAAGCTCGCGCGGAACTCGCGGCGGAGGGCATCACGGACATTCAATCAACCACGAGTCTGGACCTCCGCTATGTAGGACAGTCACATACGTTAAATATCGAGTACAGCACAATTGAGGATGCAATCGCGCGATTTCATCAAGAACATGAAAAACAATATGGGCATCGCATACAAGTCGATGTCGAACTTCTCAATATCAGATTGAGCGTGGTGGGGCTTCAGAAACCTAAACAACTGCCGACACTTTCAAAGGCTGATGGATTAGCCAAAATATACCGCGATGAAACCGTAGAAGCTGCTAATGCCTCAAAAAAAGTCGCCTTAATGGAGATTCATCGCCGACAACTGGAACCTTCGGATAAGCTCATTGGGCCTCTCTTAGTCCTGGAAGATCACGCCACAACATTCATCAAGGCGGGTTGGGAAGGCGCAGTCGATTTTCAGGGAAATATTCGATTATCCAGAGTAATGAGTGCCCCATAACGCAAAAACCCTCGAATATGAGGTCGAGGGTTAATGAAACTTGCATGAAACAGGATCGCTATTTGATCTTAGATTCCTTGTAAGTCACATGCTTTCGAACAACAGGGTCGAACTTCTTAATTTCCATCTTGTCCGGCATCGTTCGCTTATTCTTTGTGGTCGTATAGTAGTGTCCGGTGCCTGCCGAAGAGACCAGCTTAATCTTATCTCTCATAATCTTTACTCCTAGATTTTTTGGCCCGCTGTTCGCATTTCTGCTACAACAACATCGATACCTTTCTTATCAATAATTCTCATACCCTTGGCAGATACTCTGAGTTTCACAAAACGATTCTCGCTTTCGAGCCAGAACTTGTGGTCGTGAATATTGGGTACAAACCGACGACGCGTTTTATTGTGCGCATGGGAAACGTTATTTCCGGCCACTGGTCGCTTACCTGTTACTTGACATACTTTGGACATGACGTCGTCCTTCTATTTCTCGTTTATTCGTTTCTTTGACAGGAACCCTGTCAATCGGATCAGCTCTTTTGCAACCTATACACGCCACTTCCGAGTGAGGCTGCCTACCGAGAGCCGTGCTTTATACCAGAACACCTTTTTCTTTTCAAACAATTTACGATATCGGCGTTGCTAACGCGGGGCTAACCAGGCCCGAAAATTGGTCATTTTCAATCACAAGACAGCGTTTTTCATCGCGACTAAAGTAGTCCTTTTTCGGCGAAAGATAATACTTCCCTGTCGCCGATAATCATATGATCCAGCACACGGACATCGACCAACAATAGTGCCGATTTTAATCGGTCCGTGATTCTTTGATCTGCTTGGCTCGGCTCCGCGACCCCAGAGGGATGATTGTGCGCAAATATTACCGCCGCTGCGTTATGTTTTAGCGCATGCTTCACTACTTCCCTCGGGTGAACGCTGGCACCGTTAATGGTGCCAAAAAATAGCTCTTCATATTTAATCAAGCGATGCTGGTTATCCATGTACAGACAGGCGAATACTTCTCGGGCATATCCTCTTAGCTTGCTTTTTAAGAATCGCCGCGTCGTTCCGGGGTCTGTGATCGGATCACCCCGTTCGAACCCAGATTGCAAATATCGTTCCGTGAGCTCTAGCGCCGCATGGAGCTGGGCAAATTTGGCTTCTCCAATACCGTAAGCTCCAATCAATGTTTGCTTGTCTGCCTCTAACAGTCCTCTAACACCGTGAAATTCGTTCAACAAATCTCTGGCCAGAGCCATTACTGGCTTCATTCTCGTGCCGGTACGCAGAAAAATTGCCAGCAGCTCTGCATCTGAGAGTGATGCAGCACCAAAACTAAGCAATTTTTCTCTAGGCCGTTCTTCTATCGGCCATTCTGCTAATGCCATATCGTGATCGCCTTTTGATTAAGGATTAAACCGGACTCGAAGGGTATAAAAGTGCTATCTTTATTCTATTATCACGTTGCTTTTACGCCCCATGATTATTCGCTCGAGACTGCGCATACGAGATGATTTGACGCCGAATTCTGGTCGCCAATGGTTTCTTCTAGTCTATCGAATCCTGAGTCTCCGTCTGCCAGATAAAGAGAATTAGGCTGTGAGAGCATTAGCTAACTCGATGTAGGCAACAGCACAATCATACGAGGCGATATAAGACATTGTAAAAGCCCAACATTATGAAACTACACAACGAAGACAAACTGTTATGAAAAATCAACTTCAGGTAAAACTTCTAGACGATTCAATTGGTCAGGAGATACCGATGCCTGCCTATACCACTGCGGGATCAGCCGGCATGGATTTGCGCGCCTGCATACCCGGGCCAGTCACGCTTACCCCTGGTGATTGTGAGCTGATTCCAACCGGGTTGGCTATTTATATTGAGGATCCGGGTTATGCGGCGTTGATCCTGCCTCGATCCGGTCTCGGCCATAAACACGGCATTGTTCTTGGGAATCTCGTTGGCTTGATTGATTCTGATTATCAGGGAGAATTGATGATTTCTTGCTGGAATCGCGGCGATACTGAATTCACCATTGAGCGGGGAGACAGAATTGCCCAGCTGGTACTGGTCCCGATTGCACAAATGACTTTCTCAGTTGTCGAGGATTTCGAGGATTCCATCAGAGGTGACAGCGGTTTTGGTTCTTCCGGTACCAGCTAAAAGGTATACGAGTGAATAATAGAGGCGATCTCATCAAATTCAGCAAAACCCAATTCATCTTTGTTATCGCTGGCTTTGTGTTGTGCTCACTCGCATCTATCTTTTTACTGCAACCCGCCATCATTGGCGATTACCCGGCAGACTTGGAAAATGTCACCGCTAATAATTTACCGCTTCGAGTAAATCAGAGGCAGGATCAACTGCTCGCCCAGGCATATCGCGTCGCCACGAGCATCCGTCCCAGTGAACTCGTCAGAGACGGCGACATCACAAAACGCACGCTTGAAGAAGCCACACTGAAGGAAACAATTCCCTTCGCAGCGAGGGTCAGCCAAGGCTCCGGTGGGTTCGACCTCAAACCGGAAAGGCTGCTGGATAATCCAAACCGGCATGTTAGTTATAAACCTAATGTCGAGCTAACGAATCAGCCCACCAGCAAAGCGTTATTTTATCTTATTCCCGGCCTGCTTTTTCTTTTGGTCGCTACCATCGGTGTCCTCGTCGGCGCCAAATCTATTTTCCTGGTAGAAGCCGATACAAAACTGCTTCAGCTACAACTAGAGGATGGATCAACCGGCGCTGATGAAACGAGAGCCAGCTCTGGCATGCAAGCCTTTTCAGCATTAAGCGCCTTGCTCAACAAATTTAGCGAGAAAAAAGCTGTGCCTGCAGCGGTCACTCCGCTAACTTGCAAACAAGATGAAGAATCAGGCTTAACCATTAAAAAGATTGGAGCGGGGGTAAAAAATGCCTCGGGTTAAGCACGAAGGAGCACTGGTGTCGGAAATTACCGACAGTGAATTCTTCAATATTGACAACAAAGAGCCTGACGAAGATGAGCTTGCAAGTATCTTCCGAGCTTACGACATCAGGGGCATCGTAAACCAGACTCTCACCTCAGAAGTCGTCAGAAAAATTGGCCAAGCAATTGGATCAGAAGCGAAAAAACTAGGAGAGCAAACCCTAATAGTAGGTGCCGACGGCAGGATTTCAAGTCCAGCGGTGATGGATACGCTCATCAATGGCATTCTTACTACGGGGACAAATGTGCATAGTATCGGTGCGGTGCCCACCCCGCTGGTATACTTTGCCACTAACACGCTTGAAACTCAGAGCGGTATCGCGGTCACAGGCAGTCACAACCCGGCAGATTACAATGGATTCAAGATCGTTTTAAAAGGGCGAACCCTAGTATCAGAGGACATTCAGAAGCTCTACGAGCGTGTTATTAATGAAGACTTTCATTCCGGTAAGGGCCAGTTGAGCGAAAGTGATCTTCGAAAAGACTACATAGACGCAATTGCAGACGATGTTATTGTGGCGCAGCCACTCAGAGTCGTCATCGACTGCGGTAATGGCATCGCAGGTGACATCGCGCCGGACCTGCTCAGCGCGCTTGGCTGTGAGGTTTTACCGCTTTATTGTGAAGTAGATGGAAGCTTTCCAAACCATCATCCTGACCCGACAATACCCGAGAACCTCCAAGATCTCATGATAACAATTAGGGCGAATGAAGCCGATTTAGGGATTGCGCTTGATGGCGATGGGGACCGAATTGTTGCCGTGACCAGTGAGGGAGAAGTTGTGTGGCCAGATCAACTTCTCATGTTTTTTGCAAAAGACATCGTATCAAAAAATCCGGGCTCAGATGTTGTTTATGACGTAAAATGCACCCGTCACCTCAATAGCGTTATTAGCAGTTTTGGTGGTAGACCGATCATTTGCAGAAGCGGTCACTCCTACTTGAAAGAAAAAATTCAAGAAACCAATGCGGTACTTGGCGGCGAACTGTCTGGTCATATTTGCTTTAACGAGCGTTGGTACGGGTTCGACGATGGGTTGTATGCAGCGGCAAGACTACTGGAAATTGTTGGTGCACAATCCGAGCGCCTGCAGGATTTGCTAAGCGAGTTTCCTGTCAGCGTCTCGACACCTGAAATTCAGATGTTCGTTTCCGAAGCAGAGAAGTTCGATATAATTAATCGCTTTAATCAGATCGCTGATTTCAAGGGAGGCACTTTGAACAATATTGACGGTACCCGTGTTGATTTCGCAGATGGTTGGGGCCTAATTAGGGCCTCAAACACAAACCCATACCTCACCCTAAGATTCGAAGCTGACGACGCAAAGAGCCTCGAACGAATTAAGAACGATTTCAGGCAAAAACTTAAAATGGTTGATGAATCGTTAAGATTCTAGCACGCAGGTTGTTCGCCTGTTTTTCTTTCATACTTATTGGTAAATAAAAATGTCTCTTTCCCGTGATGATGCAATTAATGTCGCTCAGGTGCTTACTGAAGCACTACCCTATATTCAAAGGTTCACCGATAAAACCATCGTCATAAAATACGGTGGTAATGCAATGGTCGATGAGGAGCTGAAGCGAAATTTTGCGCAAGATATTGTCATGATGAAACTAGTGGGCATGAATCCCGTTGTTGTTCATGGTGGTGGCCCTCAAATAGGTAAGGTACTCGAAGAGCTGAACATTGAATCCCGTTTCGTGGACGGCATGAGGATTACTGATAGTAAAACCATGGATGTTGTTCAGATGGTGCTGGGCGGCCTAGTGAATCAGGACATCGTCAGCCTGATTAATCAAAATGGTGGCCAGGCTGTAGGGCTGACAGGAAAGGACGCCGCGTTGATAAAGGCAAAAAAGATGTTGATTGAACGTGCTTCGCCAGATCTGAAAGCACCGGAGATCCTTGACATCGGCCACGTTGGCGAAGTTGTGAATGTGAATCAACACATCATCGATGTGTGTGTTTCATCGGATATTATTCCTGTCATCGCACCTATCGGCTATGGCGACGACAACGAGACTTACAACATCAACGCCGATCTTGTAGCCGGCAAAATATCTGAAGCCCTCAATGCTGAAAAACTGATTCTTCTCACTAACGTACCTGGCCTCGAAGACAAGGAAGGTAACCTTCTTACCGGGCTGTCGGCAGAGGATGTCGACAAACTTATCGATGACGGGACAATCACTGGTGGTATGTTGCCGAAAATTGAGTGTGCACTTAGCGCTGTTAAAAATGGCGTAAGCACCTCCCAAATCATCGATGGTAGAATCCCACACGCCGTGCTACTCGAATTATTAACCGATGAAGGGATTGGAACATTGATTTCAAAGAGTGCACAGTCGTGAACAAATCACTAGAATAGTCTTCGCGAGTTACAGCAAAAAAAACAGGACCACAATCAAAATGCTTGAACCGACTCCGAAAGTTTCCCGACGAGATCAGATCCTCCGATCATTGGCAGAAATGCTGGAACAAACTCCGGGTGGGCGGATTACAACATCCGGACTTGCAAAACACGTTGGTGTTTCCGAGGCAGCCCTCTATCGACATTTTCCCAGTAAAGCTAAGATGTTTGAGGGTTTGATAGAATTTATTGAAGAAACGATTTTCTCTCGAATTTCCTTAATTTTGAAAGAAGAGGGCAGAGCGGAACCGCGCTGCCGCCAAGTCCTTAACCTGCTATTAACTTTTTCCGAACGAAACCCCGGTATTACTCGAATACTCACGGGAGACCCTTTGTCTGGAGAAACTGACCGGCTAAGACTTCGAGTCGCACAATTGTTTGAACGCCTCGAAACTCAACTAAAACAATTACTGAGGGAGGCGGAACTTAGAGAGGGTATCTCACCAAAACTCGAAATAGCGATCGCTGCTAATTTGATGCTTGCAACTGTAGAAGGCCGAATTAGCCAATTTGTTAGAAGTGATTTTCGCCGCCTACCTACTGAAGGTTGGGAATCTCAATGGCGAGCCTTGAGTACTCTTCTTTTTTGAGCTTGCTGCTTACCAATTAACACATGCGGTAGGTCTACTTACTACCCTTCACGTATGTCACAGAGTTCTTAAGTGTCGCAAGTCGGTGGCAAATCATTTCTCTTTCTTTCGTTCTAATAAGGGTCTCAACACGCCGCATTCGATTGGGAGGACCCTCAGGCATAGTCTGGCAACCCTTCCAACATTCTGCCGTCAAAACTCAGGATGGTGTAGCCGTTTATCAAATAACGCACTATCACAGGATTATCGCGCGCAGTTACGCCATCTTCAGTGAGATATTTGCAGATTCACAACTCCTCGCAAAGAGTTTCTGCTTTCACAATGACTGAAAGCTAAATTCCGACACCATATTGGGCTCTATAGTCTGAAATGAGTGCCAACTCTCGAACATAACCACCATTTTGCTCCAAAAATGTGACGATGTTTTCCAACTTTACGACGCTCACGACGGTCAGGCCATAATCACGCTCGACTTCCTGAATCGCCGACATCTCTCCTTTACCCTTTTCTTGGCGGTCAATTGCAATCAACACTCCCTGCGCAATCGCCGATGAGTCCGCAATGATATCCATGACCTCCCGAATAGCGGTTCCAGCAGTGATCACATCGTCCACAATCACTGTTCGACCTTTAAGTTCAGCGCCCACCAGAAGACCGCCTTCACCATGAGTTTTACTTTCTTTGCGGTTAAACACGTAAGGTACATCAACATTATGTTCTGCTGCCAATGCAATGCCGGTTGCAGCGGCTAAAGGTATCCCTTTGTAGGCAGGACCAAACAGCAAATCATAGTCCATACCCGAAGCGACCAGCGCCTGTGCATAAAATTTACCCAACTTACTCAGGGCATTACCAGTATTAAAATTGCCCGCGTTAAAGAAATAAGGGCTAGTGCGCCCCGATTTCAATTGGAATTCACCAAATTTTAGAACGCCTTGATCAAGCGCAAATTTCAAAAACTCTGTCTGATAGTTCTCTATCATCTAGACTCCCACACTCTTTTTCTGAAACTCAAGCAACTCACGAATCCCTTTTTCACCGAGAACAAGCATCTGATCGAGTTCTTCTCGACTAAATGGGTTACCTTCCGCCGTCCCCTGAACTTCGATAAACCGGCCATCTTCCGACATTACAACGTTCATATCCGTTTCAGCCTTTGAATCTTCTATATACTCAAGATCTAGTACTGGTGTGTCATTAACAACACCCACAGATACCGCACCAACCCACTGCTTGAATGGGTTCTTCTTAAGTTTCAATCCTGAGACCGCATCGTACAGAGCAATACAGGCACCGGTTATGGACGCTGTTCTGGTGCCTCCGTCAGCCTGTATCACATCGCAATCCAACCTGATTGTGTACTCACCTAGGGCTTTCATATCAACACAGCTTCGAAGTGAACGTCCTATTAAACGTTGAATTTCCACGGTTCGCCCACTCTGTTTACCCCTTGCCGCTTCCCGATCCATTCGCGTATTAGTAGATCGCGGTAACATCCCATATTCCGAGGTTATCCAACCCTGACCTTTACCCCGGAGAAAAGAGGGTACGCCAGAATCGACGCTCGCTGTACATATCACTTTAGTATCTCCAAACGAGATGAGTACTGAACCCTCGGCGTGTCGGGTAAATCCTCGTTCAATTGTAATTGGGCGCAGCGCATCATTGCTTCTGCCATTGGGACGTTGGCTTGTTTGAGAACCCATTTCCTCTCCTTCGGTTTAAAACTCCATTATACTGCGCTTCGGATACTTTAATCCGAAAATTTATCAGCCCAAAAAATTGCCCGGATGGGTTAGCTTCAGGAACAAATGCAATGACAAAAAGTATGACGGCTTTTGCTCGCAGTGAATCGGGACATATTTCCTGGGAACTCAGATCGGTAAATCATCGCTATCTCGAAGTTGGGTTGAAGATGCCCGATGCCTTTCGCTCTTTGGAGATAGGTCTAAGAAATAAACTAAAGGCACGGCTTAACAGAGGCAAAATTGACTGTCAGCTACGCATCGGGCACTCCCAAGCTTCAGACACCGGTCTTTCTATTGATGAAAGTCTGCTAGAAAACCTAACAGGTGCTCTGGCGACTATCATCCCAAAGCTTGAAACTGTAGCCCCGGTAAATCCGCTAGAGGTACTCAAATGGCCAGGGCTTCTCAGTGAAGAAACCGCAGACGAAGCGTCCATTCAGCGAACTGTCGTTGAACTCTTTGATACCGCCTTGGCCCAACTGATTGAGATGAGATCATCAGAGGGCGCAGAACTCAGGAAAATTATCCTAGAAAAACTTGCCGAACTAGGTTCTATCGTCGAGCAGGCTGCGACCGAGGCACCAATTATCAGTGCACGCCAAAGAGATAAGATGATCTCCAGGCTGAATGATCTTAAAGTTGATGCCGATCCAGGCAGAATAGAACAGGAATTGGTCATAATGGCGCAAAAGTCAGATGTTGCAGAAGAACTGGATCGACTCAACACGCATATCGAAGAAGTCAACGCGACACTTAGCAGCACAGGTGCGGTGGGACGCCGGCTCGACTTTCTTATGCAGGAACTCAATCGAGAGGCAAATACGCTGTCATCGAAAGCTGTGGCTACCAACACAACAATTCAGGCGGTGGAGCTCAAAGTCGCTATAGAACAAATGCGCGAACAGATTCAAAATATTGAATAAAATACGATCGGTGAAATTCGGCGTTGCACCGCTCATGCATGAAAAATCATACAGGTCGTAAGGGAAACCAGTGACTAAAATCGAACCCCAAGGCAATCTATTTGTTGTAGCCGCTCCTTCAGGCGCCGGTAAAACAAGTCTCGTCAAAGCACTTATCGATTCTTCCAACAATATTGAAGTAGCCATTTCACACACAACGCGCATAATGAGAGCCGGGGAGTTAGACGGCGTTAATTACTATTTTGTCAGCCAAGAAGATTTCCTAGCACTCCAGCAAAACGAGGGATTCGCCGAATTTGCAGAAGTATTTGGTAACTACTACGGCACGAGCAGATCTGAAATTGAACGAATTACCAGCAAAGGGCGGGATATTGTCCTTGAAATTGACTGGCAAGGGGCGCATCAGATTCGCTCGAAAATGACGGATGCCCGGACAATTTTTATTCTTCCGCCGTCTATGGATGAGCTCAACAGCCGCCTTCACGGCAGAGGACAGGATGACTCCGACACAATTTCTGCGAGGATGGCAGAAGCGATCGACGAGATATCCCACTATCACGAGTTCGACTACATTGTCATAAACGACAATTTTGACTTGGCGCTCTCAGACCTAAAACGGCTGATTCAGGGAAATGGGGAAGACCTCCGTTTGGAGGCCTGCCAGGAAAAACTCACACCATTGCTGCGCGGTCTACTGCCCTGAGCATTACATTTTGCGAAAGTCGTCTAGCGGCATTTGTTTTACGCATTCAATGTCGGTAAACTGCGCGGCTCTGAGTGGTCTGGTCCCGATTAGTGGTTGACCTGAACATCTCAATGAACTTTCTTTAAAATCTTTCGTTCGAAATCTGAGACGCGCGCTCCAAAATGAGCCGCAGACGTTGTCATTCAATGACTTCAACTCAACGAAAAAGGAGCAAAATAATGGCACGAGTAACCGTAGAAGATTGTCTTGAGAATGTAGACAACCGTTTTGAACTGGTTATGGTTTCAAGCAAACGGGCGCGGCAGATCGCAACCGAGGGAAAAGAGCCGATGGTTGCTATTGAAAACGACAAGCCAACCGTTCTAGCACTTCGCGAGATAGCCGAGGGTTTGGTCGATGCGGATATCCTCACCGAAAAGGTGCAAGATGAACCTGATCTGATGGCCCTTACCGCGGTGGCACAAGATGAATTTGAGCGGCCAGCTGACCCCGAATTCTAGCTTCGCTCCACTTCCCTGCAAATTTGTAAATCCCTCAAACCGTCTATGGATTAGAAGACCAGACATCGGCTATGCTTGTGACCGATGTCTAACTTTCTAAAAACCAATCTCGCTAACCAGCAAGCGCCCACTTTCCGGAGAGCTCAATGCTAACCATTGACTCACTTACCGAGGAACTCGGCGGATATCTTGACCCTAACCAGATCGAACAAGTTCGGCAAGCTTATCTATTCGCCGAAGAGGCTCACAAGGATCAAACAAGACGTTCCGGCGATCCTTATATTACTCATCCCCTATCCGTTGCGGGTATTCTTTCCGAAATGCATATGGACCACCAATGTCTGATGGCAGCACTGCTCCACGACGTGATCGAAGATACTGGTGTCCTCAAGCACACGATTGGCAAGAAATTTGGTGAAGACGTCGCTCACCTAGTAGATGGTGTTAGTAAGCTCAGTAACATTTTCCAAAGTAGGGCGGAGGCACAGGCTGAGAATTTTCAAAAAATGACGCTAGCTATGGCGAAAGATATAAGAGTCATCATGATCAAATTGGCCGACAGGTTGCACAACATGCGCACCCTAGATCACCTGAATTCAGAAAAGCAAAGAAGAATCGCGAAAGAAACCCTCGAGATTTATGCCCCGATCGCCAACCGACTGGGCATGAACAACATTAGAGTAGAATTCGAGGAAACAGGGTTTCGAGCACTCTATCCACTTAGATCCAGCATGATCGAGAAGGCCGTTAAAAGAGCAAGGGGTAATAGACGCGAATACGTCAATACGATTTTGATCGCATTACAGTCAGCATTGGATCGCGCTGAGATCGAAGCCCAAGTTGTTGGCAGGGAAAAGCACCTTTACAGCATCTACGACAAAATGCGGAGCAAGAGCAGATCATTTGCTGAAATCATGGATGTTTATGCCTTCCGCATTATCGTGGATTCAGTCGATACCTGTTATCGCGTACTGGGCACTGTGCACAATCTCTACAAACCGGTCGCTGGCAGGTTCAAAGATTATGTTGCGATTCCAAAGGCTAATGGCTACCAATCATTGCATACCACCCTGTTCGGGTTACACGCACTTCCTATCGAAATCCAGATCCGTACCCAGGATATGGAAATGGTCGCCAACAATGGTATTGCTGGTCACTGGTTATACAAGTCCAATGACGAATCTTCCAGCGGGAGTCATCAACGTGCCCGGGAATGGATGAAAGACTTACTCGAGCTTCAACAGAGTGCGGGGAATTCCCTTGAGTTCATCGAAAACGTCAAGATCGATCTTTTCCCCGATGAAGTTTACATTTTCTCGCCACGCGGTCAGATTTATGATCTCGCACAGGGATCAACTGCGGTAGATTTCGCTTATGCGGTGCACACCGATATTGGTAACACCTGCGTAGCCTGCAGAATTGATCGCAGGCTGGCGCCCTTGAGCGCCACACTGGAAAGCGGTCAGACTGTTGAAATTATCACTGCGCCGGGCGCCCAACCTAATCCAGCCTGGCTAAGCTTTGTAGTCACTGGTAAAGCACGTGCCAGTATTCGACACGCGCTCAAGAACCAACAAAGAAACGAATCAGTTATCCTCGGTCAAAGACTTTTAGAAAGATCACTACAAGCACACGATCTGAGTCTGAACGATGTTGCGCCCACCGTAATGAAAACGATACTGGAAGAAAAGAAACTCAATAGCCTAGATGATCTGCTCGAGGAAATCGGTCTTGGCAACCTGATGGCGTACGTCGTCGTACGACGATTGACGTCAAATCCTGATGTTTCGGGAGAAGTCGCAACGCTTGGTCCTTTGGCTATCATGGGCACCGAGGGAATGGTTGTTTCCTATGCGAAGTGTTGCAAGCCAATAAAAGGGGATCCAATTATTGGCCATATCAGTGCAGGACGAGGCATCGTTATTCACACCGATACCTGTAAAAACATGGTAGAGGTTCGGGAGAAACCAGAAGAAGTGATGGATGTGCGCTGGGACACGGAGGTTAATCAGGAATTCTCAGTTGAACTGAAGGTTGAACTCGAACACGAGCGAGGCATTATTGCCGTATTAGCATCGACAATTACTAATACTGACGCAAATATTGAGCGCATTAATTTGATTGAGAAAGACGCGAAACTCGGCACTGTTAATATCGTGTTAACCGTCAAAGATCGAATCCATCTCGCGCATGTTATCAAGAGGATACGACTGATTAAGGGGATCAATAAAATTCTCAGAACAAAAAACTAGGACCGGGAAAGCGATTCTATGACCAAGAAGTTTATCACCACCACCGAGGCTCCTGCTGCCATCGGCATTTACTCCCAAGCGGTTATTTCAAGCAATACACTTTATATCAGTGGGCAAATTCCGTTAATGCCAGACTCAATGGAAATTGTTTCCGACAACATCGAGGAGCAGATCGAACGGGTATTCGACAACCTAACAGCGATCTGCGCAGAGGCCGGCGCAAAACTGGACGACACCATCAAATTCAACGTCTATCTCACTGATCTTGCCCACTTTCCAAAAGTGAATACCGCGATGGAACAGCGACTCGCGGCGCCTTATCCGGCTCGGGCCGTCGTCGAGGTGAGCGCATTGCCGAAAGGGGTTCAGGTAGAAGTAGATGCAATCGTAGATCTTTCCTGAGTTAATGGCGTCGCGCATACTTGATAAGTCTTCAGTTACCTCGCTGAAAGGCGTAGGTCCGGCGCTCGGAGAAAAGCTGCATCGACTCAATATCAACACGGTTGCTGACTTAATTTTTCATCTTCCGCTTCGCTACGAAGACCGCACTAAAGTCACACCCATTGGCGCGGTGCAACCCGGACGCACCGTTGTACTCGAAGGTAATATTGTTGCTTGTGATGTCACATTTGGTAAACGACGCAGTCTTCTTGCCTATCTGCAGGATGATACTGGCAAGATTGCATTACGTTTTTTCCATTTTTCAAACGCACAAAAAGACGCGCTGAAAAATGCCGCCACGCTACGCTGTTTTGGCGAAGCACGACGTGGCGCGACGGGTCTTGAGATTTACCACCCTGAATATCAGGCCGCTCATCTGCTACCCCTTGAGACAACACTTACCCCGGTTTACCCCCTTACCGAAGGACTTGGGCAGAACAAAATCAGAAACTTGCTCAACCAGACGCTACAGCGAATTGAGGACGGTTCTTCGCTCAAAGACTACCTGTTAGATCACACCCAGTTTCCCTTGCCACTCGCTGACGCGCTGAGATACGTACATTCTCCGCCGGCAAATGCTGACCTTGGCAAACTGGACAGTGGTACACACCCCGCTCAGCAAAGACTGGCATTCGAAGAGCTGCTCGCTCACCAGGTCAGCCTGCGATTCATTCGTAAAGAAATCTCAAAGCAGAACGCTGTAGCTTTTAAACCACCCGCTGAGAAATGTAACGCACTACGAAAAGGATTGGCATTCAAGCTGACCGACGCTCAACAAAGAGTGCACGCAGAGATCGCGGATGACCTCGCAAAATTTTCACCCATGTTACGCCTTGTTCAAGGCGACGTGGGTTCCGGCAAAACCGTTGTGGCCGCGCTTGCCGCACTACAAGCGATCGAAAACAATGTGCAGGTTGGCATCATGGCCCCAACAGAAATTCTGGCCGAGCAGCATCTCGTCAATTTCACAGGATGGCTAGCACCATTAGGTATTTCAATCGCTTGGCTATCTTCGAAAGTGAAGGGTAAGCAGCGCTTGGAAACCATCAAACAAATTGCCGAGGGCGAAGCAAAGGTGGTCATTGGTACTCACGCACTGTTCCAAAAAGATATTATTTATCATCATCTTGGTTTGGTGATCATTGATGAGCAACATCGGTTCGGTGTGCAACAACGGATGGCTTTCAGGGAAAAAGGCGGGGCTAGCGCTACCGTACCGCACCAATTGGTGATGACAGCTACTCCCATACCGCGAACATTGACCATGAGCATGTACGCGGATATGGACTGCTCTATTATCGATGAATTACCCCCAGGCCGAACACCCGTTACGACCCACGTTATGCCTGATAGCAAACGCGGAGAGGTGGTCGAACGGATTGCAGTTGCTTGCAAACACGGCGCGCAGGCCTACTGGGTTTGCACCTTAATTGAAGAGTCAGAAGTCCTTGATTGTCAGGCCGCAGAGGTAACAGCTACCGAGCTGGCTGAGCTTCTGCCTGGCATCAACGTCGGTTTAGTCCATGGTCGCCTTAAAGCAGATGAGAAATCTGAGGTTATGGATCGTTTCAAGGCAGGTAACATTGACCTGCTGGTCGCAACAACAGTGATAGAAGTCGGCGTTGATGTGCCCAACGCCAGTCTCATGATCATCGAAAACCCCGAGCGTCTTGGCCTCGCTCAACTCCATCAGCTGAGGGGCAGAATAGGCAGAGGAGAGGCCGTCAGCCATTGCTTGCTACTTTATCATCCGCCACTAGGACAGTTGAGCAAACAACGTTTGAATGTCATGCGGGAAAGTCATGATGGCTTCTATATCGCTGAACAGGATTTGTTAATCAGGGGACCCGGAGAGGTATTCGGCAGTCGGCAATCAGGCAGTATTGAATTCCGGGTCGCAGATCTCTTGCGGGATCAGTACATGTTTGATGATATCAAGGAGGTCTCCGATACTCTTGTAGCGGAACACAAAGCATCAGCGCTGGCGCTCATGGAACGTTGGCTGACGGCTCCAACTCAGACAGGACAGGTGTAACGACACATGTCCAATCAGAATACAACGATAGACACTTATTAAGCCGATTCCTGGGCAACCTGGTCCTGAGTCTTTTGATCTTCAAAGACGGCCATATCAAACTTATCTTCGCTACGGGCAACAACCGCAGATACAGCCGCGTCGCCCGTCACATTAACCGATGTTCTCATCATATCAAGTAAACGATCAACACCGATGATGAGTGCTATTCCCTCTACAGGTAATCCAACCTGCTGCAACACCAACGCCAACATGATGAGTCCCACTCCGGGAACGCCCGCGGTACCAATCGATGCAAGGGTTGCAGTGAGTATGACCATTAAATAGTCATTGAAGGTCATATCAATGTTGAAGGCCGAAGCAATAAAGACCGTCGCAACACCCTGCATTATGGCAGTGCCATCCATATTTATCGTGGCACCAAGAGGAACAGTAAACGAAGCTATCTCATTCTTAACACCGACCTTGTGCTCCACAGTTTCAAGTGTGATGGGTAAGGTCGCGTTACTTGAAGAAGTACTAAATCCGTATGCCATGACGGGAACCATACGCTTAAAGAACGTAATGGGATTCAGATTTGCTAGGAAGCGGACTGTCAAACCATAAGTAAACACGAAGTGAAGCAACAACACTCCAACCACGGTAAAAAAGTACACAATTAATTCTGATATCGCTGTGAACCCCATCCGTGAGAACAGGCTAATCAGCAAACAGAATACCCCGTAGGGCGCAACGGTCATCAACATCATGACCATCATCATGATCACTTCATTCCAATCATTTAGGCTTTCTCTAATCCGTTGACCGACATCGCCACATTTTGAAATTGCAACACCCACCAATATTGCAAAAACAATCACCTGCAGCATATTGCCTTCAGCCATTGCTTTAAGAGGGTTCGATGGAAAAATATTGATGATGACCTGTTTGAGTGAGGGGCTTTCCTTTGCGACAAACTCTGTATCGGAAGTACGGTCCATACCTGCGCCCGGGTCAACGATCGTTGCAACCGTTAATGCAAGGGTGATAGCCATCGCGGTAGTAAATAGATATAAACCTAGGGTCTTTAACCCTATTCTGCCCATACTACCACCGCTACCCAGGCTGCTAGCACCACAGGCTAATGAAACAAAAACAAGGGGAACGACAAGAAGCTTCAGACTGATGATGAAAACCTTGCCGCCCACATCCAGGGCACCGTCGACAATCAGCAACCAAAAAAAGCTGTCTTCTGCCGGTGACAACGCGTGAATCACAGAACCTAGCAATATTCCCGCGACCATTCCTATGACAATGTTTCGAGTCAGCTTGCTGTGATCCATCTCCATACCCTGTTTTTATGTTAAGACGTTTCTTGATAGATTGTTTGTGACGAACGGTTATTTTGTAAGACTTGATTAAGTAACAATATCAGTTTTACATCTCTTCCATTTCAAAGTCTTCTTTGCTTACGCCACATTCCGGGCAACACCAGTCCTCGGGAATGTCTTCCCATTTTGTGCCGGGGGCTATGCCTTCGGACTCTAATCCCTCTGCTTCATCATAAATGAACCCACACACTATACACTGCCACTTTTTCATACTTAAAACACACCTCTGTTTTCGATTTTTCGGCTTTCTGTCGCCGCCTAGTTGCGGCGGCAAATTTGCAACGTATACTAACTTATTTGCTGACACGCTGTCACAGCCTCGTCCTGTTCTATCCAGGACTTGTCAACCATCAACTGAGCGAGTCCGGACGTTGCGATTACCCTCAATTCACACCTTGCTTCGCAACTTTAGCCAGATCTGGATATCACTGGTTGTTGAAGCAACGTCCAGATTACGTCGTTTCCAGAGACTTCGGTTGCCAAAACTGCCGCACTTACTCAAACTCGCTAGACTTGATCGGCCTATCGGTATTTACCTGCTGCTATGGCCCACTTTCTGGAGTCTCTGGATCGCCAGCGAAGGTTATCCGGGTCTTCATTTGTTTTTCGTTTTTTTCTTCGGTGTTGTATTCACCCGTTCAGCTGGATGCGTTATTAATGATATAGCTGATCGTAAATTCGATGGTCAGGTAAAGCGCACGGTTAATCGCCCTCTGATCACCGGTGAACTGACACTAAGCGACGCATTTATCTTTTTGTTTGTTCTCTTATTTCCGGCTTTGGTGCTAGTTCTAACGACGAATCTTCTGACCTTGGGTCTAGCGGTCATTGCCGCGCTGATTGCTGCTATTTATCCATTGATGAAACGCTATACTTATTTACCCCAGGCGGTGCTTGGCCTGGCATTTTCTATGGGCATTCCAATGTCCTTTTCTGCTGTCACCGGTGAGATACCCCAGATCGCATGGTTATTAGTCGTTGCTAATGTTATCTGGACCGTCGCCTATGATACCCAATACGCTATGGTAGACCGAGATGATGACCTGAAGCTTGGGTTGAAATCCTCCGCGATCCTGTTCGGGGATCTCGACAAATTCATTATCGGTGTTCTTCAGGTATTTTTCCTAGGAACCATGGTGTTGGTCGCACAAAGGCTTTCCCTCGGGTTCTCGTTTTATGCCGGACTAACAATTGCCGCTGGGTTCCTTATCTATCAGCAGTATCTCATCAAGGATCGAGCACGCGATCCCTGTTTCGCTGCATTTCTCAATAATCATTGGGTTGGTCTTAGTGTCTTTGGTGGCGTGTTTCTACACTACGCGCTATTTGTCTCCTGAGGCTGAAGCTCCTAGCAACCGGCGAAAGCTATTCACACCCGTTTGGAAACACGATTTAAAACGAAATAAGGGCAGGGGGCTTGTCTGACGTATTGATTGCGAAATTTTCTTACTCGCACACTAGGGGCAAAATGAGACGTGTTTATTGTCTGATGATGCGTCCCGCCTAAACAAAAAACCGTCGATTGCATTTTTGGCTCTTATTGTAAAGCTGTGTCGCTCGGTCCTGTCGATCAATTCTTGCCATAAGCGAATGGATCAGCAGTCTTTATCGGCTTTGAGATTGTAATCTGACTAACAGCAATCCTATTTGGGCCGCGACAATTGGTTGGAGTATACTTCGGGTCCACGCTACCATTGCACGGTTTATGCTAAACACGTTTATTGCTCTAATGGACAAAATTGCCAGCTTAGTTGGCAATTTAGTCGCACCTCTATCTTTCATAATGATGTTACTCACCTGCGTGGTGGTGGTAGCCCGATATTATTTCAATCTTGGGTTAACGCCGCTGGTAGAAACTGTCATTTATCTGCACGGCATAGTTTTCATGTTGGGAATTCCTTATGCCTTGAAAGAACAATCACATGTCCGTGTCGATATCATTTATTCGCGACTGAACATAAAATTTCGCGCACTGATCGATTTGTTGGGTACACTCATTTTTCTTTTACCCCTCAGCCTCTTTCTAATCTGGTCCAGCCTTGATTACGTTATCCTGTCTTGGAATATGCAAGAAGGCAGTGCAGAGCCAGGGGGACTCCCCGGCGTTTATCTGCTGAAAACCCTGATACCGCTAATGGCAGCACTGCTGCTGCTTCAAGGATCGTCCGAGTTTGCACGAGCCCTGCTGGCCCTAATAAAAGCCACTGACTTTCGAGAGCGCATCTAGATAATGGCTGAATACGCTTCGCTCATCATGTTCGCCGCAGTGTTTTTCTGCCTGTTGCTCGGATATCCCGTTGCGTTAACCCTAGGAGGGACAGCACTTATCGCTGCTGGAATAGGTGTGATGACGAATACTTTTGAACCAACTTTCCTTTTTGCCACGCCTAATCGCCTATTCGGCATCATCACAAATCAAACGTTGATTGCCGTACCTCTTTTTGTGCTGATGGGCGTCATACTCGAACAATCAAAGATTGCAGAGCGGCTGCTCTCCACAATGAGTAAACCCTTTGGCTCTATGCCAGGAGGACTTGGTATAGCAGTCACGCTGGTCGGTATGCTGATGGCTGCTAGTACAGGAATTGTTGGTGCCACTGTGGTGACTATGAGCCTAATGTCTCTACCTTCGATGTTAAAAGCAAATTATGACCCTGCTTTGGCAACCGGGACAATTTGCGCGACTGGCACCCTTGGACAAATTATTCCTCCTTCGATCGCCCTTGTATTACTTGGCGACGTTCTATCCAACGCTTATCAGCAGGCACAACTCAATCTAGGAATTTTTAACCCTAAAACGATATCAGTTGGTGATTTATTTGCCGGCGCCGTTCTACCGGGGCTTGGCTTGGTCCTGTTCTACCTTGTGTACTTGTTCACCATCGCGAAGGTAGCGCCCAATCGTGCGCCGGCGGTTACTTCGAAAGAGAAATTCGATCTTATTGAAATCATCACCAGTCTCGTTTCACCTTTGCTTCTCATGTTTGCTGTTCTTGGCTCAATTCTGACCGGAATTGCGACACCCACCGAAGCCGCAGCTGTCGGGGCGATGGGTGCTATCCTTCTGGCGTTAATGGCCAGATCGATGACGATGCATGCTGCGCTGGAAATCGCGCGTTCAACCACCCGCACAACCGCAATGGTGTTTTTTATTTTGATTGGCGCATCAGTGTTTTCACTGGTATTCCGAGGCTATGGCGGCGACGCATTGATACAGAGACTGTTCGAGCAAATGCCAGGCGGACTGGTAGGCGCTACCTTCATCGTCATGCTTGTGATCTTTTTACTTGGTTTTATTCTCGACTTTATTGAAATAACCTTCGTAGTTGTTCCTATCGTTGGTCCTGTTCTTCTGGCAATGGGCCTTGATCCAATTTGGTTAGGGGTGATGATCGCAATCAATCTACAAACCAGCTTTCTTACACCACCCTTTGGATTTGCTCTGTTTTATCTCAGGGGCGTCGCACCAGACGCCATCAAAACGACCGATATTTACCGTGGCGTAATCCCTTTCATCGTGATGCAGTTACTGATGATGTTGCTGCTGATATTTTTACCTGAACTCGCCACCTGGCTGCCCCAACTTATTTTCTCGAGGGGCTGAGTCAGTATTTTTTGATCGTGTTTTTAGCTCGGCCCCACGATTTTATTCACTCCAATTCAGAGCGAGTATTGATATAGGCGCGCTCGGATATCTCATGGTAGTTCTCAACTCCGGCTTTGAAATTAATATAAGATTCATAGATTTTTCTTTCGAGGGGATCTGAAGTCGGCAGTTCACTTACAACCTCGTCAGAGATTTTCTTCAGCTCGTGCAACACATCGTCTGGTATTTTTCGAACTTCTACCTGATGGACATTCACTAGTTCTTCCAACGCGGAATTATTCTTAGCGGTATATAGCGCCAGCATATCCTCATTAGTCGCTCGGCTTGAGATTCTGACAATCTCCTGCAAGTCTTTTGGCAGTGAGTCGAACGCTTTCTTGTTGATAATCATCTCTAGTGTAGGTCCTGGTTCCTGCCAACCGGGATAGTAGTAGTACTTAGCGACCTGGTGAAGTCCAAATGCCAGATCATTGTATGGGCCCACCCATTCGGTTGCGTCAATAACGCCGGTTTGAAGGCTCGTAAAAATCTCCCCTCCCGGCAACGTAATCGCTGTTCCCCCGGCACGCTGAAATACTTCACCGCCAAGCCCTGGTATGCGCATTTTGATACCGCGCAGGTCTTCCATGGAGTTTAGTTCCTTGTTGAACCAGCCTGCCATTTGTACACCAGTGTTACCGGCCGGAGTTGGCACTAGATCGTATCGAGCATACAGCTCTTCCCACAATTCTAAGCCGCCTCCCTGATATAGCCACGCGTTCATTTCTTGCGCAGTGAGACCAAATGGGACTGTTGTAAACAACTGCGCAATCGGCACCTTACCTTTCCAATAGTAGGCTGCCCCATGACCCATTTCCACATTTCCGAGAGAAACAGCATCAAACACGCCGAGCGCCGGTACGATCTCGTTTGCGCCAAATACAGTTATTTTCAACCGCCCATCGCTCATTTTCTCAACCCGTTCAGCGATTAATTCAGGTGCTATTCCTAGTCCGGGCAAGTTCTTAGGCCACGTTGTGACCATACGCCAATGGAATGTCTGTTGCTCTCGCGCGGCGATGTCGCCATTGTTTCTACTCTTTACTTCACCGTCACCGCAGGCAGTAAGCAATCCGAAAAACGCTAACAACAAACCTCTACTTATGAATTCTATTTTCATCAAATTATCCACGAATTGTTAATTCAACTATAACCTTGGCCAGCGCTACGGGCGCTAAAGTGCCTGCAAGTTTGCGTAAGCCAACATCAACCATTTACTGCCTTCACGTCCAAAATTTACTTGAACGCGTGCTTGCTTACCGTCCCCTTCGTAGTTCATTACCACACCTTCACCAAACTTGCTGTGAACGACCTGCTGGCCTAGCTTAAAATCTGTTCCATCGACCGACGCACCCGCCATCGCCGATGGTCGAATGCCGCGAGAAGAGATGCCCGATGTTGAAAATGCAGTCTGTGCAGGCCTCGTGACCGATGTTTGGGCACGGACTTCTTGCATTAACTCTTTTGGTATCTCTTTAACAAAACGTGAAACCCGATTATAAGTTTCTGCACCGTTAATTCTCCGGGATTCAGCATAGGTAAGGTAAAGCTGTTTCATCGCGCGGGTAATACCGACATAACAAAGCCTGCGCTCTTCTTCCAGTCTACCCGGCTCCTCCACGGACCGACCGTGGGGAAAAAGCCCTTCTTCCATACCTGCCAAAAACACCAGAGGAAACTCTAAACCCTTCGCGCTATGTAAGGTCATCATCTGAACGCAATCATCATTTTCATTACCCTGACCTTCGCCTGCCTCAAGTGCTGCGTGATTAAGAAACTCGTCCAAGATTGTTAATGGCACCGCTTCAGCCTCGTCGCTAAATATTGAATCCTCTTCGGGGTCAAATGTCCTTGCGGCGGTAATTAACTCTTCAAGGTTCTCCAGCCGTGCCTGACCGCGCTCACCTCTTTCTTTCTCGTAGTACTCTTTCAATCCCGATTTGTCTATCACGATCTCACAAAGCGTAACTAAATCAGCATCTGTTGTCGCAGTGTCTATATCAGCTATCAGTTCGAGAAAACCATTAACCGCATTCTTGACCCGTCCTTTGCTTGCCGGACTTTCAACCAATTGCTTCGCAGCGCGCCACATGGAAATATTATTAGTCCTAGCTTGCTGTCGAATCTCATTGACCGTTCTATCTCCAATACCCCGCGTTGGTGTATTGACTACTCGCTCAAAGGCCGCGTCAGCATCCCTGTTAGATAACAACCGAAGGTAAGCGAGTACATGACGTATTTCCATCCGTTCAAAGAATCGCTGACCACCATATATGCGGTAGGGTATCTGTGATCGAAGCATCGCCTCCTCGAGCACGCGGGATTGAGCGTTCGATCGATAGAGTATGGCGGCTTCTTTGTAACTATTCCCCTGTGCTAACCAGTCTTTCACCCTTGATACAATATAACGCGCCTCGTCTACCTCGTTGAAAGCGCTGTAGAGATTCAGCAAATCGCCATCGCCTTGATCAGTCCAGAGCTCTTTACCCAGCCGATCAGCATTACCATCTATTAATCCATTAGCTGCTTTAAGAATAGCGCCGGTCGATCGATAATTTTGCTCAAGTCGAATCGTCCGACTATTCGGAAAGTCCGTTGAAAACTTCTGAATATTTTCGATTTTCGCGCCGCGCCAACCATAGATGGACTGATCGTCGTCACCGACTACCAACATGTTGTCTTGGTTTCCTGCCAACACTCGAAGCCATGCATACTGAATCGAATTGGTGTCTTGAAATTCATCTACCAAAAGATGACTAAATCGACGTTGGTAGTGTTGCAGCAAGGCAGGAGTGTTTAACCAAAGCTCATGCGCTCGCAACAGTAACTCGGCAAAGTCAACCATACCGCCACGTTCACAGGCTGCTTCATAAGCTCTATAGATATCAAGATGTGTTTTGGTATACAGGTCACCATAATCTTCAATATGTTGTGGTCTGAGCCCCTCGTCTTTCTGGGCATTGATAAACCAGACAGCCTGTCTCGCTGGCCATTTTTTCTCATCTAACTGCAGGTTGACCAACACCCGCTTCACAACACGTAATTGATCATCCGCGTCAAGAATTTGGAAATTCTGCGGTAATTTGGCGTCTTGCCAATGGGTTCGAAGTAATCTGTGCGCCAATCCGTGGAAAGTGCCTACCCACATACCTCTTAGCGGCATGTCGAGCAAAGACTCAATTCGTGCCTTCATGGAAGCCGCAGCTTTATTGGTGAAGGTGACAGCCAAGATACTATGCGGGGACACATTTTCAGTTTGTACCAACCAAGCGACCCGATGCGTGAGCACTCTCGTTTTTCCGCTTCCAGCCCCTGCCAAAATAAGATAACTATTTGGCTCCGCGGTTACTGCCTCGCGCTGGGCATCGTTCAAAGATTCGAGTATGTGTGATACGTCCAATTCTTTACCTTTAATTAATATCAAAACGGCCGACGAGGTTTTACCTCACCATCGATGACAAGTCTTATTTAATTTTATCTTTTTACATGGCTTTATAAGACGGTCGGTCAGGCTACTCCACTGTATCCGATTGTTGCAACAAGGGGGTGTTTTTTAATTACTTTCAACGCCAAAGTTTAATACATTTCCATCTAGATCTTTGCAACTAAAGTCCCTCAAACCATAGTCCCTGTCCGCAGGAACGCCTAAAAGCTCGACCCTTTGACCCTTCAAGTGTTCATAAAGTGTGTCTACTTCATCTGTCAAAATACTGAGGTTGGCGTTTCCGGCCGACTGCTTTGCATTAGGTGAGTCTTTGTCAATAAGGTGTATCTCAACCTTGTCTCTGTGCAAACCCGCATAAGAGATTGGCTCGCCATATATAAAACCAAGTTCAAAACCTAGAGCATTAACATAGAACTCTACAGATCTTGAGATATCGTTTACCGTAACGACTGGGGTTAATCCTCTAAATTTAGTTTCCATAATAGGATTTTACTCCTTGCGCGTTTATTCCAAGGTTGCGACGTGTTTTACAGCAGCAAATAATCTTAATCTTCCTTTGGCAAGCACATGAATCGCGTCAGAATAAAACTGACTACTGAAATAAACAGGTTAGATGCCAATACAATCAATGTTTATTCGCCTAGTGACGTTGCTGCACCATTTTGTACGGATTCAAATCTCGATGCCCAAGCTCGGTAAGGCAGGCATCAGGTAAATCCC
>CAXRCG010000205.1:0-18541 GCA_964228885.1 Pseudomonadales bacterium
TAGAGTACTTTTTTTGGACCCCCACCTACGATTTTTTTCATCGCATTATCTTATTGGCTTTTTTGAATACAGTCACGCCTTTCATGCAGCATTACCTCTAAATCGCGATATGTTTACTGAATTCGAATGAGCGAAAGACTGACCATATTCTTTCGGCGCGATTCATGCAGGGCCTGCTAACGCCGACACCACTGGCGCCGCATACGAGAAATTGATGGCCTTGTGATGCAGCTTGCTAGTGTGCGCCTCGATCCAGGTTTGTTTAGTCAGCGCTCGCGGTTGGGAGGTGCGGCAGCACTGCTCCTTCGCGAAGGAGATTCGTCCGACTGCTACGCAGCCCCAACGGCTTTGCGCCGTTCAATTTCAGCAAGTATCTCCGCATGCTGACGACGATCAAGTTGGTACAGAGAGTAGATTGCAAGTGAAACCAATGCTGATGCACCCATGATGGGCCCTGCGGTGATGGCAAGCCGAGTTAGCACACCCTGTTCAAGCTCACCAGGAATTGCTGCTTCCGGTAACCGCACATAAAAATCTAACATGACACCGGCGAAAAGTGTCGCCACTGAGTAAGAACCCTTACCAAATATAGCGCGCGCTGAATAAAACAGACCTTCTTCGCGCAATCCGGTGATCAATTCGTTCTCATCTATGATGTCACCTATCATCGACATGATTGATACTGAGCAAAGGCCAATGCTAAAGGCAAAACCGGCGGCATTCGCTAACAAGCATGGCAACAACATTGGATCGCCGTTTTCGGGTAAGATGCCCAGCAGACGCAAATTGACAACTAACTGCGCAAAGAGCGCGATACCAAATAGCGAACTGACCATCACCGGCTTTCGATCAAAGCGCTTCATCAAAATCGGTGCCAACGTAGCGCCAGTCAAACCTGCTACTACCCCTGCAAGAGGGAACAACCGAATCTGACTGGCTTCCAACTGCCAAAGATAGGTTTGAACAAAGACATTCATCTTGTCGTAAACCCCGCTAGCAATCATGAAGAAGAAATAACCACCGAGTAAGATCAGGTTGTTGCGGTTCTTTAATGTGCGTAAGAGTGCTTTTAAGAAAAATGAAATCGAGAACTTTGGCATGGAATCTGTTCGCTGCGACAATTTGCGGCCATAATCCTGTGTGCCGAGGGCACAAATAAATATCGTAACCAGCACGACGGCGCAAACCATGAATACAATTGGCACATATGCAGCAGGGTCAAGCTGACCAGGCACCAGCGCACCATCGCTCGCGCGCACACGCTCACCCTGGAACATTGTCCAGGCTGTAAAGGCAAACACAGAACCGGCAATGTAGCCAAACATTGCATTGGCACTAAATAGCTGACTCCGTTCGTCGTGGCGTTTAGAGAGTTCCGCACCCAAGGCGAGGTGAGGCACATTAAACAGCGTCACAAAGGTGCGAGATAGAATTGTCCATGCCGCAAGCCACATAAACAAACCTGTATCATTACCTATCAGGATATCGGGTGGTGTGAAAATTGCGTAGATAGAAACTGCCAGAGGAATGGGCGCTGCCCATAGGAAAGGATGGCGACGCCCCAACGTCGAGCGATGTCTATCCGACAACATGCCAATAAATGGGTCTGTCACAGCATCCGTTGCGACCGCTAACATGGTCGCAATGCCAATCAGATAGTTTGGTAACCCAATCGCTTGATTGTAGAAAATCGTAATGAAGCCAATGAAGATCGCAAAGTAAATTGCTTCACCGATGGCTCCAATACCAAAGCAGAGTTTTACTCTAAAAGGTAGGGGTATGTCGTTTGTCATGGGTAACTTAAAAAAGAGAGAAAGGGATCATACACACAATCGGAGAATAGTAATGTAAGAAGATAAGGGAAATGAACCACTTTTTCCGAAGAACCGTCATGTATGGTGGTTGCTGATATTCAGATCAGTGATCAATCCACCAGCGCGTAAGCCAGCGGATCAGCACCATGACAGACAGCAAAATATGCCTTGGAATCCACTTCACACTTTCTCTATTTCAGCTGGAGACCAGCAACCGCTATACTTGACGATCTTTTAGAAAATGTCGGTTAAACAACCGATCCCCTAACTACTCGTGAGCGGGGCCCGGAAAGGATTCACGCAACACCCGCTTTAACACTTTGCCGTTGGCATTTCTTGGTATCACATCAATAAAGGCGGCGTCTTTGGGCAGTTTAAATCGCGCCAATTTTCCTTGGCAGTGCGTAAGCACATCGTCCTTCGACAACTTGTCAGACTTAGCAACCACTATCGCGAAAGGGCTCTCCCCCCATTTCGAGCTAGGTTGACCTATCACGGCGACCTCAACCACCTCGGGATGCGTGAGGATCACATTCTCGATCTCCGCCGGATAAACATTTTCGCCCCCCGAAATAATCATATCCTTGATGCGATCTTGAATAAAAACAAAACCATCGTCATCGATTGAGGCGACATCTCCAGTGCGTAACCAGCCTTCTTGGGTGATGGTCTCAGCGGTGGCCTCGGGGCGATGCCAATACTCTCGCATGATGTGATTACCCTTCACCCAAACCTCTCCCTGTTCGCTAGGCGCGCAATCTTCACCGGTTTCATCGACCACCCGAACCTCGGTGTGGAAAAACGCTTTACCTGTCGAACCAATCTTTCGCATGGCGTCGTCAGCACTAATCACACAAGCTGGACCACAGGTTTCAGTCAGACCATAGATCTGGTGAATCTCAATATCAAGATCTGCGTATTGCTCGATAATGCTAACAGGTAGGGGTGAGGCACCACTTTGGATCCAGCGGAGATGATCATAGCCGGTTGCCGCATCAGGCACTTGGAGCATAAAATTCAGCATCGCAGGCACCAACAACGATCCACCAATTTTCTCATCTCTAATGACCTGCCAGGCCCTAGCCGGATCAAAATCTCGCATCACCACGCTGGTCACGCCGCGATAGATGTTTAGCGCGACCGGCGTCAGAGCTCCGACATGGAATAAAGGCAATGCCACTAAATATCGATCGCCATCTCGAAGATCACAACTGGCTTGAAAGGTCAGTAACGCCCAGAACGACGTTGCATGGGTATGCACAACGCCCTTTGGCAAACCCGTCGTGCCAGAGGTGTACATGATATACAAAAGATCATCACCAGAGGCTCCAACAGTGGGCTCCTCTTTACCACCCGCATCTAAAAACTGCTGATATTCTTCGGCAAAGGGCAAACATTCCCCGCCCACTTGAAGCCAATGTCGGACATCTGTTTTATCGCCGCGCGCTGCCAAATCACTGACCACGGTTTCAAATTCAGTGCCAAAAATCATCGTTTTAGCCCCACTATCTTTAATGATGAATTCCAATTCATCCGCCACCAAGCGCCAGTTCAGCGGCACGACTACACCACCAGCCTTGGCAACTGCCAGAAAACTTTCGATGAATTCGGCACTGTTCATCAAACAAAGCGCCACTCGATCACCTTGACCAACCCCTTGCGCTCGCAACTGATGAGCCAGCTGGTTAACGCGCTGATTGAGCGCGGCGAAGCTTAAGCGGTAGCCGGTCGCCGAATCGACATAGGCCTCTCGGTCTGGGCTAATGTCTGCTCGTCGAGCAAGAAAAGATCCAATATTTACGTCCACGTTTTACTCCTTACGCTTACCATTTTTTGATGTGTCGGGCCCTGCAGCGCGGTTCGATTACTGAATCATGCCACGCTCTGATTAGATTCGCACATCCACTGGTGCTCACACTTTCTTGAATCCTGATAGATACTAGCAACGGCCATACGCAATCATCTCCTGGAAAATGTAGGTTAAACTGCCTAGCTGCTGGTGTGTATTTCTTATGTTCGAAAGCTTGCGATCACGGACTCTATTAACTCAGCCGAAGGGCCCTAGCCGTGGGTCTCACCATTAGCGTCTGCGCGACGCCAGGTCAAACTCAACCCGCGATAGGCGAGAACAAGACCGCCTTTAGCCACTGTAGAATAGGGTTAATAAACCACATATTCCCAAGAACGGCTATGTATCGGGGTTGCTGATATTCGGTCAAATATAGGGCTAAGCGGAGTGCTAGAATTACACGGATAAATGCTTGAGCGGGTTTAAATTTAAAGAAGCTAGTGTGCCAGTGAAATCGGATGGGGAATGGCAAATGGAAAAACTAAAAGTACTGACGGCAAACCGAATACACACGATGGATCAAGGTCGGCCATATGCGAATGCGGTCGCGGTCTCAGAGGGTAGGATTGTATCTGTTGGCACACTTGAATCCTTGCAACCCTGGTTGCGTCGCATACCCCACGAAATTGACGATACCTTCAAGAATCACATCATTCTTCCTGGGTTCATCGATCCGCATACTCACCTGCGCCTGTCTGGCACATACATGGGTTTAAATTATGTGGGGCCGATTGATTCGACCGATCCACAAGGTAGATTGGTATCTAGCCTGGCAGACCGCGATGCGGTGATTGCGCGTCTTAAGTCACTCGTCAACAGCCGTAACGATAACGGAACTTCAGAGAACAATCATCCTCTGGTCGCATGGGGCTATGATCCGGGAATGCAGGGTGGTCATCTTGATCGAAAAATGCTGGATGCAATATCGACCGAAGTTCCCGTATGGGTGATGGCATATGCACCCCACATTATTTATACAAATACGCCTATGATTGATCAGATTGGTGTTGATGTGGACAGCAGAATTCACGGGTTAGGGCGATACCCTGATGGTTCCTTAAATGGTTGGTTCATTGAAACAGCAGCGACTGCGATTGCATCGCGTCCGGTGCGGGATCAGCTTTACGCTAACGGATTTGGTCGGGATGCCTTGGCGTTGCAGGGGCAGGTTGCGGTCAATAGTGGAGTGACCACGACCGCTGATATGATATATGGAATCCAGTCATTCGATACAGAGTGGGATGACCACGCAGAAGCAATCGCCAACGGAATGCTGCCACTACGTATGTTTTTGGTGCCGTTTGAGCCGACTTTACGCAAGCGATATGGAGATGATTTCCTTAGTTTTTATCAAGCCATGGCCGCAAAATCGACGGATCGATTGGCGGTGCACGGTGTCAAATATGTTAATGACGGATCTTATCCATCAATGACATTGCGCTTGAACTTCCCCGGTTATCTTGACGGTGAAGAAGGTCTCGCTGGCGAGATTCCCTGGCAGGATATGTTCGATCGTATGTTGCCATTCTGGAACAACGGTATCCAGATTCATTCTCATGCGAATGGCGATGAAACGGTCGATATGACACTTGACACTCTGACTGCCCTACAAAATGCTTCGCCACGTTTTGACCACCGATTCACGATTGAGCATTACTGTATCAGCACTCCGGCGCAAGCGCGGCGCCTTGCAGCACTTGGTGGTGTGGCGAGCGTAAATCCGTATTTTGTGCATTATCGCAGTCAGTTACATGCTGACCAGGGGTTTGGTCCAGATCGGTCCGAAGCCACGGCAAGGCTGGGTTCTCTGGTTCGTAGTGGTGCCACTTTTGCATTGCACTCAGACTATAATCTGGTTGTTGCGCCGATGCATCCGCTGACGGCTGCCTGGATTGCAGTTAACAGGCTTGCCGCCGATGGGACGACCGTCGTAGCGCCAGGCGAGAGAATCTCGGTGGATCAGGCATTGCGTGCCATCACCATTGATGCTGCGTTTGTATTGAACCAAGATCATTGTCTCGGCAGCATCGAAGCAGGAAAACATGCCGATTTTGTCATTCTTGATGATGATCCCTATGAAGTGGATCCGATAAAAATCAAGGACATCAATATTCGTGGCACTATTCTAGCGGGGGAGTTTTATGCCGCTAAAACATAATATGCCGAGACCACGTTCTGAGAGTGATGAACAGGTATTGTCGACGGCATGGGAACGGCTGCTATACACCCTGGGTAGCCCTCCGGTTGATGAGGCCAGTCTTGATAAACCGATTCATTCCACGCAAGGAAGTGAAGGTCGAGCTCAGATACCAGTGACCGTTCTTAGCGGCTTTCTAGGCGCAGGGAAAACGACGCTTTTGAGCAAGCTTCTTACCGAATCCCAGCACAACCTACTGGCCATTGTGAATGATGTTTCTGCCGTCAACATTGACGCAGCACTGATTCGCTCCTCTTCTGCTGAAACCATCCAATTAGAAAACGGTTGTGCCTGCTGTGTGCTGAATAGCGATCTGGAGTATGCGCTTGCGGAGATAGGTGCGAGGGAACTCACTCCTGACGCGATTGTCATTGAAGCGAGTGGGCTTAGTGATCCTATGGGTATAGCGCAGGCAGTTGCGAATAACGATACTACAGTGCTCGATGGGGTTATTACGTTGCTGGACGCAAGAACCATGCGTGAGTATCTTGATGATCCTTTGTCTGCGCCATTGGTGCGGCGTCAGCTGTGCGCCGCTCACCTGATTTGTTTAAGCAAAACCAGAGGGACTGATGATGTTAGTGCTATGCAGAGAGAGATAAGTGCGATAGCGCCGGGACGAGCAATCATTACCCTAAATACCATGGACGCTGAGTTAGCAGAGGTTGTGCTTGGTGCCTTGATGCGAGGGGCGCGTCCTGAGCCTCTAGGAATGCATCATGACTATACGGGGTTTAAGACGATTGTTGTTGAGTTACCTGAAGCACCGAGCGCTGATGCTTTTTTCGCATGGCTGGAGAGAATTCCCGATTCGGTTTATCGAATAAAAGGATGGGTGACGCTTCAGCAAAGAGGGGAGTTAACCCGCTACGAAGTTCAAGCCGCTGGGCCCAGATGGCGAGTTAATGCTAGTGCCATTGCGCCGGACCTGGAGCAACTGGTTGTCATCGGTAGACACGATAGTGAAGCGTTTACGGGGTTTTGTGAGTCGCTACTTGCGTTGCAGCAGCTAGGCTAATAAGTCTCCATAAGACTCTCTTAAGTCATTGAGCCCAGGTTAACGGAGCAGCAAGTTCGTTCCGACTCGCGACTTCTCCAGCTTCTTGTTATTCTTCGGGACGATCTGCTTGCTAATCTTCGCATTGGAAGCGAAAGCGCCATGATATCGCCCAAGATTATGTCGGGGTCGGGGCACCGGCGCCGCAAGCTTGCTGAGAAAATCCAGGGGCGAAAACAATATATGTCTGGTTCCGTTACGAAATATGGTTTTTTAAGCTCATATCGGATTTAACCATCGGCTCTAACTGTAGGTCGCTCCAGGCTAATGGTAGGTCTAGTCACAGCTCGAAAAGTCGCTCCCATGGGGGTCAACTTGTTGCTTCTAGGCCCGCCAGAGCCGTCATTTGCAGCAACTGAAAGCGAGCGATGATAACGAACATTACCACCGATCCAAGATCATAGGAGACAGCGTGAGCATCATTCAGCATATGGAAAATTTTGCCTATAAAATAGCCAACCCGATCGTGAAGACGTTGCTACGCTCGCCATTGCACAACATTGCCAGTGGATCGCTGACATTACTGCATTTTACAGGTCGTAAAAGTGGCCGGCGCTTTGTGACACCCCTTAGCTATGTGCGGAAACAAAATACCGTTTGGCTATTGTCAGCGCACAGCACGCGCTGGTGGATGAACCTGCGCGGCAGCGACACGGTCGTTGCACTGGAAATTGCCAGAACAACTTACACCGGCAAGGCTCGTCTTTGGGAGGCAGACAGTGCGGAATTGCGCGATCGCGTCCGACGTTATCTTAGTGCCCTGCCGCGGGATGCCAAGGTTTATGGCATCAAGCTTGACGAAAACAAGGTGCCAGATGAGGCCAGCCTGTTAAAGGCAGCGCCAGAACTGGTCTTCGTGGAAATTGAACTCGACTCTGAGGTCGGTTAGCGTACAACTTATATCGCATGGGAGGCGAGTTCATAGTCATCGCAAAATGCTGATACCGATCACAGACTTGTATTGAACGAATCGTAAGCCATCACGGTTAACACTGGCTGTGTAGCCAAACCCCATTATCGCTTATCGACGCGGTTATTATTTATTCGTTGACCTGTCACGTGACATAATTTAAGGTAATCAGCTAAGCGACAAACTAGAGTTGCTTAATTAAAACAATAAAATTGGGGGGTAATTTTATAATGAAACTTCTGACAAAAACCGCAATATGTCTTGCGTTGGCTGGAAGCAGCTGCGCCACCCTGGCCTCCGAGGCGATGGAAGAAATCATTGTGACTGCGCGCCAGCAGGCTGAAGGATTGCAGGATGTGCCTGTGACCATCGCAGCAATGACTGAAGAGGACCTTGATCGATACAACATCACGAACTTGGCCGACGCCGCGAAGATGGTGCCTAATATGGTCATTGCGCAAGGCGGATCGGGCAACGGTTCAAGCCTGCGTCTGAGGGGAATCGGATCTAGCTCAATTTCTGCTGCGTTTGACCACTCCGTCGCTATCAACCTCGACGGGGTTGTCGTCAACCGGGGTAGATTTATACACAATTCCTATATGGACATGGCGCAACTGGAGGTGCTTAAGGGACCTCAGTCGCTCTATTTTGGTAAGTCGGCCACGGCCGGCGTTGTGTCGATTATGACCAACGATCCGGGTGACGAATTTGAGTTTCAGGTCAGTGGAGGCGTTGAAACCGAACATGAGGGCACCTTCTATGAAATGGTCATCTCCGGACCATTGTCCGATACCCTCGGTGCACGTCTTGCCATAGGGGGCTCGGAAAATGACGAGCTGTTCGAGAATTTCTCTTTCAACAATGATCCTAACGCAGCGATCAATGGAGCAGAAGAGTACTACGGCGACAAATCCATGAACATGCGCCTGACACTCCTCTGGGAGCCGACGGACAACTTTAGCGCTAGGCTAAAGTACAACTACTCTGAGTTTGACAACAACGGCGGCGGTACAGCTTACGTTGAAGAGGTGTGTCCTGAGGGCGTGCACCAGCCGACTGTAGCGGTTGGCTTGACCTTTCAGGGCGTCGATGATTGTGAAATTAACGGCAACACCTCAAAGATCGGTCTTAATCCGGCATTGAGAGCGGGTCTTCCAGAGGGTTACGACGATGGTCAGCCCGGTTTAGAGCAGGAAACTGATTTTATGTCGTTGCAAATGGACTGGGACGTCAATGAAAACTATACCCTGACGGCCGTGACCGGCTACGTGGATTTGGCTCATTGGGAGCTAGACGACTATAGCTACGGCGCTGGCGTCTTTGGCGGTCTGCACAACAATCTATATGAAAGCTTCTCCCAGGAAATCCGGCTTGCCAGTCAGTATGACGGCGCGTTGAACTTCCAGGCGGGATTATTTTGGCAGGATATTGAACAGGAGTTTGATGCGTATCAATATGCTGCAAATATCGGTTTGTTAGCGCCAGACCCCATCACTGGCTGGGGTTACGATTACAATAAACATCATTTCCTCGATACCGAGGTGTTCTCAGCGTTCCTCGCGTTCTACTGGGACATCAATGAAAAGACCGAAATCACATTCGGAGCGCGATACACGGATGAAGAGAAAGAGGGACGCATTGAGATTCCTTACGTTCACCTGTTCCTGCAGGCCTCATTCAGTGCACCGCCTCTCATCGAGGGTCTGGAATTTGCTGATGACAACATTTCTCCAGAACTTGCCATTAACTATTACGTTACCGACGATATCAGTGTGTTCGCCGCCTACAAAGAAGGTTTCAAGTCGGGTGGTGTTGACAATAGCGCCCTGCCCACAGCCAGTTTGAGTCCACCCGACGGTGATTTCGGCTTCCTCATTTACGAGTCAGAGGAATCAGATGGCTTCGAAATTGGTATGAAGGCAAACTTGCTGAACAGCGCCATGCGCCTGAACGCCACAGCTTTCAGCTATGAGTATTCAGACCTTCAGGTTCAGTTGTTTAACTCAACAGCCATTCAGTTCAGCACCTTTAACGCGTCAGCGCTCGAAACTCAGGGTGTTGAGTTTGACATGCTCTGGCAGGCTGATGTCGAAGGCCTCAGCGTAAGATCAGCCTGGGCTTGGACCGATACGACTTACTCCGAGGACTTCATCAACGCCACGGGGGAAAACCTCAAGGGTGAAGATGGCGCTGGCAGTGCAGACATTACTGGCTATGTGGGTTTCACCTTTGACCGCGGCCTGGGTAATAGCTGGAGATATAGTCTGTCAGCAGACGCGCGCTTCACGGACGACTATGCCTGGACGGCGACATTAAACCCGTTTGAGCAGGACTCCTTCTGGGTATGGGATGCAGCCATTAGCGTCTACAGCGACGATGAACGACATCAGTTCAGCCTTATTGGTAGAAACATTGGCGACGAATACTACATCATCGGCGGTGGTGCTATTCCGGGCAGGACGCCAATCGATAATACCGGGGCGAATACGCTAGATCAGGGCGCTACAACGCCTCTCGGCAGGACGATCTCCCTTCAATACAGACTCACCCTGTAACTCAAGAGAGCCTCTTATCAAAAAAGGCGACCTTCGGGTCGCCTTTTTTGTATGGAGGGAGGTGGTTCCGTAAGAAATGGGGTCAGAGTAAAATACGGTAGTAATCGAATATCAACGTTAATGCCAACGAAGCAACAACGCGCCGGACATTAAACTCAACTCCAATGAATGTAGCTAACGTTGATGATGAATTGTACCCGTCAGATAGCCGGCATATCTTGCTAAAAATCCGAGATAGATTCGACACGGATTATGAACCTATGATTTTGGTCGGCGCGGATGAGTTCACTGACGCGGAAATTCGCGCATACAATGACTTGCATGTGATTCCTTTCAATCCCGTGGCGGATACACTATGCGAAGAGGGTATTAACGAATGGGGCGGAAGTTGGTCAACGTCTGAGTGGCCACTGACCTACTAGCCTACAGACGGCAAGGGCGATCACCGACCGGGTATACTGGTCCCGGGGTTAACACTGGGAAAGCGAGTGGCGATTTTTCGAAAACTGCTTTTGTACGGTCGATAGATTAAGCTTTCCATACAGCCATAGTCAGCCGCGTCTAAACGTCGGCATAAGTAATCCCCTGCAGCGCCGCCAGCTTCTGGGCGTTCATCTCTCCTGTTGCGCCCTGTTGATAAAGAGTGGGGAAGACATCAACCAATGTTTGAGAAACACCGCCATACACCTCACTTTGCGGGCCGGCAAAAGGGGGCAGGCTGTCTATTGAGTGAGGGTCCACATCGCCAACAAAATGCCTAGCTTTGACCGCCATATGCGGTTCACTGCTCATGCCTTGGAATTGAGAGTAATTTTGAATCTGAGTAATCACCACTTTGTCCTGGTAGACAACATGGTCTGTGATAAGACTGGTACCACATTCCTTGCAGTAAAAAAGCGTGTTTCTTGAATGCGCAGAGAGTTTGACCGCGCCGATGTTCGGTAAGCCTCGAGTCACAGAGAAATCATTGGGCAACCACAAGGTGTCGAGCATTTGGTGGTTTGGCGGCTGCGGGCCGCCCATTGCTTCATGCAAAAAGCGCATTCCCGCGCTGCAATCAGAACAGCAGCATTCCAATCGCCATAGCTCTTTGCGCTCGCGCCACTGCAATGCGGTGCCACCGCATTGACATTGAATGTTTAGCATCTTGGGTCGCGCTCCTTTGTTCTTCTTCGAAAATAAGTACTTTAAACCACCTGTTCCCCAAATTGCCAAAGTATCTTGATCACGCTTTTGAGTCGTTGAGCCCAGGTGAGTGAGGCGACAAGTTCGTTCTCACTTGCAGTTACATTAGGTGTATCGTCATCCCCTTTGCCTTTAACTTTCTTTACGTTGGTCTTGTTAGGATTTGGCAAAATGAGTTTTCTAATCTTCGTATTAGGCTGACGGCAGCCCCGATCGAATGCACCGTGATACCGCGCAAGGTTATGCCGGGGTCTGGGTACCAGAGTTGCTAGCTTGGTATTTGAAGGGCATGTTCCCGCGCAGCACGTGCGTGCACTGATAGAGCAATCGCCGGTGGGAGCCAGCCGCCTGGCAGCGCTGGGCATGCCTTTGGGTAGCCCGAGTATGGAGGTGGGGCAGCGCATAGACCCCTAAGCGGTGTTGTTGCGGAGCGAATCCGGCGTGGTAAAAGTCTACGCGCAGGAGGATCCCTAGTTCTTCTCCGCCATCTCCTGCTGGCGCGGATCATTGGGGTAAATCCAGTTGTCGCCAATTACTTGCTCTACCCGTAGTTCCGGGGGAACATTATCAATCCCGATCATCCGGTCGGCAGCTTGGTTCCAGTGATAGATACGGGCTTCCTGGTAGCTAAGGGGCACGCCTTCGAAACCGTAGGATTCCATGGACTGCTGGATTTTCTCGCCAAACTGGGTGTCTTCTAGTAGTACATCGCACAACTCGGTGCGTTCATTCACTGTCCACAGATCTGGCTTCATGCCCTCCTCCCAGGCCGGTGCCATGGTCCAGGTTTCTATGCGGCACTTGTTGATGCCGTTGGGCCAGAACAGGATCGGCGGAATGGCGTATTGGCTCAATGGTGAGACCCAGTTGGGGAACAAGCCATAGGACTGAGTGCAGGTGCGGGCGATCTCGCCCGCCGTCTCTATTTGCGCCACATCAGGCGATACGTCCACTGATTCGAGCGATCGTTTGCCCTCTGGGACGGGTGCGATCATGCGGCCGTGGCCATTCTTATAGAGCGTGTTCACGTTGCGGCGATCATCGAGAATAGGGGCAACCGTCTTGGGGTGAATACTGCGAACATGGTAGACCTCGGTATTGGCCTCCATGGCGATCTTCCAGTTGCAGTCGAGGTCGAAGATGGCCCGCGAGGCCAGCCGGCAATTACCGAATTGAAACTCTTCCCACTCATCTGCAATCGGTCCCAGCCATTCCAATAATGTGGGCGCTTCGGGGTCGAAGTTAACGAAGATGAGGTTGCCAAAGCTTTCGCAGCGTACTTTCTTCAGGCCGCGAGAGGACATATCGAAGTCCTTGAAGTCTTCCGGGTCTCGCATGCCCTTGAGTTTGCCCTCGTGGTCATAACTCCAGCCGTGATAGGCACAGGTTAGGCGACGGCTCTTGCCAGAGGCCTCGGTGACTACCGGCGCGCCGCGATGGCTACAGGTGTTAAAAAACGCGTTGATCGCGCCGCTCTCAGCGTGGGTGATGACCACCGGTTGGCCGCCATTTTCCCAGAGCATCCAGCAACCCGGTTCGGGGATTTCATCGATATGGGCGGCCAAAAGCCAGGACTTGCGCCAGACGTGGTCCAATTCCAGTTGGAAATAACGCGGGTCGACGTAGCGCCCGGCGGGAATGTCTGGCAGGGCCGGAAAAGCCTCTGGCGGCTCAGTGCGGGCGGCCTCGTATTCCATGAGCTCGCGTAAGGTCTGAATATAGTCTGGTGTCATCATGCTGGTTCAACCTCGAGCCACAGGTGGTGAAACCCCCGCAGCATAGTGGAGTGGGTGCGTTCGTTACTTGCTTGTTCGGGGTGGCGAATGCCCTTGTAGCGCCTGAACAGGCCCTCCAGGGCATAGCGGGCTTCCAGGCGCCCCAACGGAGCGCCTATACAAAAATGAATGCCGTGGCCAAAGGTGTGGTGGTCGCCGCGGCCACGATCCAGACGAAATTCATCCGGGTTGTCGTAGTGGTCAGCGTCGCGATTAGCGGCGCCGAGAATGGCGTAGACAATATCTCCGGCTTTTACCTTCTGGCCGTGGAATTCTGTGTCGGCGGTAGCCTTGCGATTGACCCAGTGCACGGGCCCGTCGAAGCGCAGGGTTTCCTCCACAGCGGCTTCTATCTTGTCCGGATTGTCGCGTAATTCGTCCCATTTCTCAGGATGGTCTGCGAGATGGTTGAGCAAATTGCTCAGCAGGTTGGTGGTGGTCTCGTTGCCGGCGATCAATAACAAGATGTTAAAGCCGACGATGTCTTCGTCGCTGATGCCGACCCCATCTACCTCCGCCTGAACTACCTTGCTGATCAGGTCGTCTCCCGGGTTTTCTCGACGCTCGGGAATCAGCGAGCCGAAGTAAGTTGCCATCTCCATAATGTCGGGCAAGCGCTCTTCTAGGCTGGTGGCTTCGCTGGTGCCGGTGAGTGCGTCAGACCAGCGCTTGAAATCCTCCGCGCGATCTTCTGGAATACCCATTAGGCGGGCGATGATGTAAACCGGAAGGGGGATGGTGAAGTCCTCGGAAATATCGATGACTGTTTTCCCCGCCATGTCATCCAACAATTCCTCCACTAAGCTGGCGACTTCCGCTTCCATATGCTTGAGGGTGCGGCTGGTGAAAGCCTTGTTGACGATTGCCCGCAGTTGAGTGTGGCGGGGCGGATCATCGGTGAGCAGGGGCAGGGCAATGGCCTGCTGGTCCATTTCACCCATGGAGTTGGAGGAGAACAGGCTCGCATCCTTGAGGATCGTGCGCACATCGTCGTAGCGACTCAGCACCCAGCCGCCGACGTCCTCCGCCCACCAAATAGGCTTCTCCTCGCGCCATTTCTTGTAGTGAGGATAAGGGTCTTCTAGCAATTCGGTGTTGTTAAAGTGCATGTCAGGGCCTTAAGGAATTTACTGGTTGGTAAAAATTACAATTGATTGTAATATTTGTCAATGCAACGCAAAACTTATTCCTCGCTACGGCAGCTAGCGCGGCAACAGCGCATTCTGGAATGTGCACGGCGCGCTATCAGCAAAGTTGGTTACGACGCACTCACCATGAAGGATTTGGCGAAATCCAGCGAGGTCTCCATTAAGACGCTCTACAATCTTTACAGCAGCAAGGATGAACTGCTGATGGCAGCTGTGGCTGACTTGCTGGCAGATTTGGCGGAGCAGCCATTGGTGCTTGAGGCCAAAGCAGGGATACCCCGATTATTGGCGAGAGTCGAAGCCACCTCAGCGCAGGTTGTTGCGACCCCGGAGTATGCCGAGACCATGGCACGGGCCCTGTTCCAAGCAGGCAGAGACAATCGACTGGTGGATGTGTTGCTTAATGGCACCCGGCGCTCAGTGTTGGCTCAATTGCAGGTTGCCGCCGCTGAGGGGGATTTATTGCCGGGACTCGATCTGGAGCAGACCGCAACGGTGCTGGCTGGGCATCAATGGAGCGTGGTGCTAATGTGGAGCAAGGGACTGGTTGCTACCGGGGATTTTGAAGCCGTGGCGCTGCGCAGCCAACTGTTGTCGCTGGCCGCCTTGTGCCAGGGCGAGCAGAAAGACAAATTAGTCCAAAAGTTATCCAGAAGAAAAGGCAAATAAACCACATTTTCCGAAGAACGGTCATGTATGGTGATTGCTGATAATCATTCAAATTTAGGGCTCAGTGGCGTGGTTATCCTTTATTTGGACAAGGGCTGCGAAGCTGATCCGGTTGTTTTTCAATACAGTTAGCCTATGCGGTTGCATGCGCGGCAAGTAGTCTTCCTTAACAAACTCCGCTTGTCAGTGCACTAGCTATGGTTCCAGTTGTCCGGATCCTCCGAAACGTTCGGCGATAAACCAATGATGTCTCCATCGGTATGAACGCCTAATCCCAAAACTGTTCTATTGGCGTAATTAAAGTAGGCTACGACCTGATTTATTTCCAGGACTTCACCATCATCCCAACCAGATGAATGTAACTTGGCGATATCGTCCTCACTCATCTGCGCCGGAGTGCAACTCAGCTTTTTCGTATAATGTAATGCAGCCGTCTGCTTCTCATTAAAAACGACTGAAAACTGCTCTGACTCAAGTGCTCGCCATATTTTTTTACTGCGTTCATTATCATCGATCAACCTTGCCATGCCGGAAAAATGATGATCAACACAATAGGTACAACCATTCAACATGCTCGTTAGCACCCCCATCGCCTCGAGAAACCATTTAGGAATTTTGTTACCAGTATGGTGGAGCACATGTTTGTACAAGACCATATGACCTTCCATCGTGTGAGGGCGCAAGCTATGGGCAAGCATAATATTATCTACGTTGTTATCTGGGCCTTTCACTCTTTTGTAGAGTTTGAGCAGTTTCCCTTCAGCTTGCTCAAAAGGAATGTGTTTAATCCAACTCATTTCGTCTCCATTAACTGCTTTAAAGGTCTTCTGTCTTGTGTCCGTATTAACGGTTGTTAGGCTTTAACCAGGTTGCTCAGTTATTTTTGTGCGTCATAGCGTCATTGCGGCGACCCACCCGAATATCAACAAGGGGATATTGTAATGAATAAAGGTGGGTACCACGGTATCCCAAATGTGATCGTGTTGTCCGTCAGAATTTAAACCTGCAGTCGGGCCCAGAGTTGAATCTGAAGCAGGAGAACCTGCGTCGCCTAGAGCGCCAGCAGTACCGACCAACGCGGCAGTAGCCATTGCTGAAAATCCAAGATCCATGCAAAGAGGCACATACAAAGCAGCAATAATTGGTACTGTTGAAAATGAAGACCCAATACCCATAGTGATTAACAACCCAATCACTAACATCATCATCGCTGCCATTGCTTTACTACCTTCAAGTGCGCCAGACGTTGATGAGACCAAATCAGAGATGCTACCTGTTGTTTTCATCACTTCAGCAAACCCTGATGCTGCAATCATAATGAAACCGATCATTGCCATCATGGCAATGCCTCTACTAAACAAATCCTGAGTTTGATTCCATTTAACAACACCAGATACCGTGAAGATTAAAATGCCTGTCAGTGCCCCCATAATCATTGAACCACTATAAAGTTGCATTGATAAAGCGGATGCGATGGCGATGAGGCTGATCGCAAGCGATTTTTTATCGATTTCTGCGAGCGTCGGTTCAAGCTTAGCGGTCTTGGGCACATCATAATGTCTAGGTTTTCGATAGGTGAAAAAAACGGCAGTCAACAGTCCGGCTAACATACCGCTCGCGGAAATTAGCATCGAGAGCGGCACATCTGCTGCTTCAATAGTGAGGCCATTGCTCTGCAAATTTTTGTGGAGGATTTCAAACAAGTAAATACCGCCGAATCCTACTGGTAGTATCAAAAAAGGTGTGGCTAATCCAAAGGTAATCACGCAGGCGACGAGTCGACGATCCACTTGAAGCTGAGCAAAAACAGCTAACAAAGGGGGGATAACAATGGGGATAAAAGCGATATGAATGGGTATGATGTTTTGTGACGATATAGCAATAAGCAATATTGATGTGATCAGAATAGATTTTATCCATTTTTCTGAAGCGCTATTTCCTCGGCCGGTCTTTTCAATGATTAATCTAGCTAAGACATCCGTGATACCCGATCGCGATATTGCCACCGCAAAAGCCCCAAGCATCCCATAGCTAAGTGCGATGGTCGCGCCACCGCTTAATCCGTTTTGAAAAGCAGCCACCGTCTCCAGAAAAGTTAAACCCGCCCACACACCACCTGCAAGTGCACCCAAACACAATGACAATATGACATTAACTCTGAGGAGGCTGAGAATAAGTACGAGGCTAACCGCAAGCACGACTGCGTTCATTTCTAAGACCTTATTGATAGTGATATTATTTTATAAGTAAAAATTCGCCAGTGCAGTGTAGACCGAATAACAGTGAGGATGTAAATAATTCATCGAATCAGCGTAGTTAAGACGGGACAAATTTATCTAGGTTGAAACCATCATTGCCATCTTGCCAACACCACGTTGAAGAAAAGGGTAATGCACCCATTTTCCGCAGATCGGTCAAGTATGGTATCTGATGTTTGGCCTATTTTACGACCCACTGACGTGGTAATCCTTTAGATGATTAATGGCTGACCGCCGCCAGACGCATAGCGACCGCTGGTTAAGCAAAGACGAAGCCAAGGCGCTAGCTAGGTGCTTAAAGCGCTCCGACCAATAAACGTTTGTAGAACGGGCCCTAGCAACTGAAGCAGGGCGCAGCGCTGTTTGCCAGTTACGTAAGCGTCAATATGCTAGAGGTGTGCTGGACATGCGCCCTGTGCAGCTGCTACCAATTTGTTTTCGCTTTGGTCGAGAATGTCTCTGTTCCAGCTTACTCTTAGCTAGACTACCCTGTTTGGGAATTAGGGGTATAGTTTACCTATTGTTCAGTTGACTGTAGCCTGACGTTCTATTGCGCTTAACGGGGCTTGGTGTGTGTCACGAAGGTTTGGCAATACTGCTGAACAAATCCTGCTTCTGACAGCAGTATTGATCGCATTGTGGTTGTAGATAGACAACTAGTTTTTGAGGAATTTTATGATATTTAAACCTGTAAAAAATCTATCGCCAAGACATCTAACGCCAGAACAGATCGAAACCTACAACCGCCAGGGTTTTGTCGCCCCACTTAAGTTGTTCGATGGTGAGGATGCGCGCCTGCAGCGTAATTATTTGGACGGGTTATTGCGGCAGTTTGAGTATGCCGGACGAGATGCTTACGAGATCAACGAATACCACCATTGCTGCCAGGGTATCTACGACGTGGTTACCAATCCACGTCTACTAGACTTTGTGGAAGACTTATTGGGACCCAACATCGTTTGTTGGGGCTCTCACTATTTTTGCAAAATGCCGCATGATGAACGTGAAGTACCGTATCATCAGGACGCAGCATACTGGCCTTTCAAACCAGCTAACGCGGTTACCGCATGGATCGCCATCGATGATGTTTTGCCTGAAGCAGGACCGATGTGTTACTTGCCCGG
>CAXRCG010000206.1:0-4391 GCA_964228885.1 Pseudomonadales bacterium
TCGGGCGACAGGTTGTGGTGTTGATTCACATAGTAGAAACCATAGCCGGGCCAGCTGAAATGACCTACACGAATGGTATCGGCAGCGGTCGCCGAATTCATCGCGCCGAATGACAGAGATGCAATTGCACCCGCCGCCAGAAACTTGCAACACTTCTTGAATAGTAGATTAAGCCTCATTATTACTTCCTCCTCTATAGTCTAAGTTTCATAGTCATATCCCACGATGGGATAATTTTTAACTGATTTGTCCTTGTATTTCTTCGCGCATCATCCGATAGAGCGTTTTTTCCATGTCGATATACCCAGCCTGAGTCAATAAGTCCTCTTTACGAAGAAAACGCTTACCCTGTTTAAATTCCATAGGGATATCGGCTTTAATTGTCCCAGGCTGGCGGGTAAAAAAGATGATCCTGTCCGCGAGATAAATGGCTTCTTGAATGTCATGAGTTACGAGAATTACGGTCTTACTTTCGCTCTCAATGATCTCGATGATCATTTCTTCCATCTCCCAGGTGACCTGCGCGTCCAAGGCTCCGAAGGGTTCGTCAAGCAACAATAATTGCGGGCTTTGAGCCAAGGTTCTTGCTATGGCAACCCGTTGTTTCATTCCGCCTGACAACTCGGACGGGTATGCTTTGGCAAACTTTGATAAATGTACTAGGTTTAAAAAGTGGTCTGCTCTCGCTTTGCGCTCGTTCTTTGGGAGACCTTGAATTTCCATGCCGTGCTCGACGTTGGCGGATACTGTCAACCAGGGATACGAGGTGTACGCTTGAAATACCATCCCTCGGTCTGGACCTGGCCCTTCAATGGGTTTTCCGTATGAGGAAATTAATCCTCTCGTCGGGTACTCCAGACCAGCGATCAAGCGTAAAAGGGTAGTTTTTCCGCAGCCGGAGGGCCCGATAAACGCTGTTACCTTGTTCTCTTCGATATCAAGTGTCATGTCCTCTAACGCAACGATCGAACCGTTTACGTAATGTTTGCTTACTCGCTCGACGCTTATGGGGTAATTGGTGGGCACTGAGATTTCCTTAAGAAGCTTGTCGAGACGTAGATCTGTTGGGAATGAGATTTGTCACTTGCGGGCATACACATAGGGGAAGAGAAAACGACTTGCATATCTAAACAAAATGTCTGTCAGCACTCCTAGTACCCCGATAGTCAGAATTCCGGCCATGATCACGTCGATATGTAAAAACTTTGCTCCTCTCATCATTACTGCCCCAATTCCATCCGTCGCTGCTACGATTTCGGCGATGACCAGATAGGTCCATGACACGGCGATCATGTTTCGCATCGAATCTAGGATTTGTGGTGCAGCAGCGGGGAGAGCGACTCTAAGAACGATATGTTTTCGGCTTGCTCCCATGGTTTGCGCAGACTCAATAAACTCTTTCGGCACGGATAAGACGTTGTCAAGAATCAACACGATCAGAAAAAATACGCAGCCCAGAAATAGTAGGGCCATTTTCGCTGTATCGGTGGGGCCAAGGTACACCAGCAGAAGCGGTACGAATGAGGCTGCTGGGAGATAACGCAGTCCACCTAAAGTGGGGTTGAGTAATGCCCGAACCTTTACAAAACAGCCCATAAATAATCCGAGTGGAACGGAGACCAAACAGGCAACAAAAAAGCTCAGATAGATACGATAAAGGCTGACACCGATGTCGCTAATAAAGTCCTTGTTTGCGAGTAGAAAGACAATCTTCCCCACAACTTCGTCAACACCAGGAAGAAATTTCCGCTGAAGCTCAGGGGTCACCCAATGGCCAATCTGCCATACAGCAAATAAAGCGACGAGACCGGTTAGTCCTAAAACAAAGCTTTGCCTCCCGCTGAGGCTTCCACGGATAGTGAAAAACCGGTCTTTCGGGGGAGAGAACAACGGCGCTTCGTGCTCACCACTGTCAATTTGGACACGCTCGGTAGTGTTCATATTAAGTGAAGTTATTTAGGACGTGTTCAAAGATGACCCAGTGACGCGTTACTTATTGAACCGTGTTCGTGGGTAATCTCACACAAATAAGGCTACTCGTAAGTAGGTCGCTAATCAATCTATAAGTAATTGTTTCTTTTCAGGAAAAGTAATTCTTTTTCTTAAATTTAATAACAAAGGTTATTTCGCTACATTCCGGCCAAAGGAATCTCCCACTTGAAAAGAGATTTATAGAGGTCCAGTCCCATCATTGGCTCAACTGAGGAAACCAAAGGCGACTGATAACAATGCTCGTCCAAAAAATCACGAAGTGTGATTGGAGAATCAACAACTACCTCTACCAGCAGATCGAATCGCCCTGCAATGCGCATCGCATACACGACCTCGTCAAGACCGCTTAAATACTCAGCGACAGTCGCCACGTTTGTGCCTGGCTGCACCGTTATCCCCAGCATCGCCCAGCACGATTGACCCATCGCCAAAGGATTTGTCACCGTTATAAACTGAATCATATTCTGCTCACGCATACGCGTTACCCGTGAGCGAACCGTTGACTCAGAAACTCCGAGTTTTTCTGCAATTGAAGAGAATGTGGCGCGTCCATCTTCTTTAAGGTGTTCCAGGATCTGAAGGTTTAATCCTTCAAGCGCTCCAGGCTGTGGGGATACACCCGATACCGCTCCGCTCCTTGGGCGAGTGGGTGTGATATCTCTGACTCCAGCAACTCGCAAAGCTGTAGGACTAGCAGTAGGGTTCATCATACATGCTCCGCGACTTCCATTGACAACGAATATAGTGCTGTACTTTGCGTCGGTCAACGGTTTTCGTTTTCGTGGAATTCCAAATTTAATGAATTAAAGAAATAAAGAAAAACTTATAACTTCGGTAATAGAAACCAATGATAAAAGGTAGTTTCTAAAAATTTAGGAGCAAGCCAAATCACGAATTCGTTAGGTATTTGGATTCACATGCCACGAAATTCGGTGATATTATACTTTCAGTGATAGTGGTGCGACGCGCTTCGAACATAGACATGAGTCTCATGATCGCGATGTAGTGCTACTAACTTTAATAGAACTCTCTGAGGAAAATAGACCAATGGCAATGCTACAGATGGAAGATTGGTACGACCTGGCTCGCGAGACAAATTGGACGCCAAGTTTCGTAAGCGAGGAAGAAATGTATCCTGTGCCGATGGCGGATAGCCACGGTATCGCAGTGGAAGCATGGGAAACCTTTGACGAGCCTTACAAGTCAACTTATCGTGACTATGTAAAAGCGCAGCGCGATAAGGATGTTGGCGCTTATTCAGTCAAAGCGGCACTTGCCAGGGCAGATTTTTTTAAGAATGCCTCGCCGCATTGGAAGGCTTTATTGGCGTTACATTTCAGTGCTGTCTGTTGGGCGGAATTCCACTCCGCATCAGCTTTTGCTCGGATGACTCGGTTCTCACGGAGTCCGGGTATGCGAAATATGGCAACGATGGGGACTTTAGACGAGATCCGCCACGGACAGATCCAGATTTACTTCGCCTATGAGTTTTTAAAACATGATGCGGTCTTCGATTGGTGCCACAAATCTTCAAAGACCGAAAACTGGATCATTATTAGTCTCCGCCACGCGCTAGACGACATTGCGCACACTCGTGATTCCAATAGTGCGGCAATCATGCTGAATATGGGCTTGGAGCTTGCGTTCACTAACCTACAGTTTGTCGCATTGTCTGCTGATGCTGCCAAGTGCGGTGATCACACATTTGCAACTATGCTGCAAAGCATCCAGTCCGATGAAGCACGACATGCTCAGATCGGAGAGCCAATCGTTCGAATCATGGTAGAGAACGGCAAAAAGAAAGAAGCGCAGCAAATGGTTGAGATTGCCTTCTGGCGCATGTGGAAGCAGTTTTCAGCCCTAAGCGGTATTGGAATGGATTACTACACGCCTTTGGAGCATCGTGAAAACTCGTTGAAGGATTTCATGGAAGAGTGGGTGATCGGACAGTTTGGCCGGACTATGGAAGCTCTAGGTTTAGACCTTCCCTGGTATTGGGACATCCTTAAAGAAGACATATCTAGATTTCACCATGCTAACCAAATTGGTGTTTATGTTTACCGCGCAACCGAATGGTGGCGCCCGATAGCGAGTACTTCTCCGGAGGAGCGGGAGTGGCTTGAGGAAAAGTATCCCGGCTGGAACGAGACTTGGGGAAAATGCTGGGACGTTATTGCAGATAACATCCGTAATGGTGACTATGAGAAGACGACCCCTGTGGCACCTCCATTGATTTGTAACATGTGTGGACTGGAGGTCACCGGAGTTGCTGGGGATAAATGGGAGCCTGTTAACCATAGCGTTGACATCGATGATCGAAGATATCACTTCTGCTCTGAGCCCTGTAAATGGATCTTTGAACTTGAGCCGGCGCGTTACAAGGGCCATGCAAGCATTAT
>CAXRCG010000207.1:0-6985 GCA_964228885.1 Pseudomonadales bacterium
CATACCAACGGGCTTGGTAATAAAGTCTATAGCCCCGAGTTCATACCCTTCATCATTGAAGCCTTCGTTCTCTTCAGCGGTGATGAAAATAACCGGGGTCTTGCTGTTAGGGTTTTGGGGATCAGAACGGATCAATTTCACTGCCTCTAGACCTGACATTCGTGGCATGAAAATATCCATTAAGATGAAAGCAAACTCGCCCTCTTCACTGGCTTTGATGGCCTCCTCGCCTGTGTATGCTCTGCGGTACTCAAGATCAAGCGACTTTAATCCCAGCTCAATACGGACCAGGTTAATCTCGACATCATCAACGATCAGAGCTTTCGAGCGGTTTCGTTGAGGTTTTTCTTGGCTGTCCATTGTTTCGTTAATAATAAAGGCCTTCGGGTTTTCGCTTGCATCGCGCTATGGCAGTGGTCCATAGCGGTCTATTTTTGTCACTTTGCCACTTTGCCACTTTGCCACTTTGCCACGAGCCCCGGACTTTTGCCTGCAGAGGGACACTCTAAGTACCTTCGAGGAAGGCATTCACACGGTCTACCTCCGCTTGTATTGCTTCGATAATATCAGAGTCTTTCTGTGAATCCGCATTTAAAAAATGAGCCTGTGCCTGGGCAGCAAGTTGACTGAGTGTGTTCGCACGCATGCTCGCACTGGCTCCTTTCATGGCATGCATCGTGTCTGCGACTGCCTTTCGATCTTTTTTGTCGAAAGAACGGTTAATTTCTGCAACCTGATCCGCTAGATTTTCCTTGAATATTGCGAACAAATTATTGACGATGTCTTGGTCGTTCTCAAAATCGGCCAGTAAAGTTTCAAGGTCGAAGCAGGCCTCTGCCGGTGATGCTGGCTCATTCACCGGCTCCTCTGGTGGCGCTTGCGTTTCGATACGCAGACATTCCGCCAACGTTTGTGCCAGTCGATTGAAAACTATCGGTTTTTCCAGAAGGGCATTCATCCCTGAAGACTCGACGGCGTCTTTAGCAGAATCCTCATCTTGTGCAGTTAATGCGATGATTGGTGTGTTGTTTCCGCTCGATCTGATTTGAACTGCGGCTTCCTCTCCCCTTAGTACAGGCATATTCAAGTCAAGAATTATGATGTCGTAATTGCTGGCTGATGCTTTTGTAACGGCCTCCCTGCCGTTTGGAACAATGTCGTAAGTAAGATCAAGCTTACCCAAATAGAATGAAATAACCTCCTGATTGACTTCATTGTCTTCCGCTACGAGGCAGTGATGCCCTGGGAAAGTCAGGTGCGACTTGGTGTCGTAGGTCTTATCGAATTCGCTGGAAGGGGTTAGCGGCAACTGCATCTGGAATGTGCTGCCGCTTTCAGAAGAGCGCTCTAGAGACAGCTCGCCGCCCATTAATGCTGTCTGCTCATAAGCTATCGACAGCCCAAGGCCAGTACCCTGTACTCCCGCGATATTATGGTTACCTGCCTGGGCGAAAGGCTGAAAAATTCTGGCCTGATCTTCCGGAGCGATGCCAGAACCTGAATCCTCTACCAGTACCGTCAGAGTGTGGTCCGATAGGTTGGCCGAGATTTTCACGCCGCCTTCCTCTGTAAACTTAATCGCGTTGCCGAGCAGGTTTGTGATGACTTGCCTCACCTTTAAGGCGTCAATGTGAAAATGATTTTCGAAAAGAGAGGTTTGCACTTCTGCCACGAAGTCGAGGTGTTTTTTCTCTGCGAGAGGGCGGAGTGACTCAATGCAGGATTTGATAAGGTCACCCGGCAATGCCGATATTAAGTTGATCTTTTCGTGTCCGCCATCGAGCCTGGTGCGAGCGAGTACATCATTAATGAGGGCGAGCAGGTTATCCCCGCTCTGCTTCGCAACACTCAGTCGACGAGACTGTTCTGAGCCCAGTGTATCTGCAGCCATGATGTCAAGCATGCCCAGAAGGCCGGTGAGTGGCGTACGCAGTTCGTGGTTTATTTGCGCGAAGAATTTTGTTTTTTCTTCAAGGATCTCAACAGCTTCGTCCCTGAGTTGTTCAAGTTCAGCGGTCCGCTCTTTAACCTGGGAAGCCAAAGACTCAGACAGTTTGAGGAGTTCCTGGTTAGTCTCGTAGAGCTCCAGACTTTTCTCCTCGAGTAAATTCTCAGCCTCCATCCTTGCGGCTTTTTCTCTCGCCAGACGTTTCTGAAAGCGGTCCTCTACTACATTGCTCATGCTATTCCCTCAGCCTTTTCAGCGCCTACAACACAGCGCTCTTGACTGTTGGCTTTACGTTCCATCCGCGGGCGTTGTGACAAAAAATCTGGTGAACTTGGCACCGTCGTTGACGTGCGACTCGTATTCGACCTCAATGGTCTCCTCAAATACCGCAGCGGTGCCTTTAATCAAACCGTCTGCAAGAGGCGCCATGTCGCGGGATGACTCATATCTAAACTCATGGCGATTATCCTCTGACGCCACGAACACAAAACTTGGTAACTCGGCATCGGGATACAATTTCATTACTTCGATATGAATGTGGTCTTCGACCTTTTTCAACATTTCAATAGTTGTTCCCGCTTCAGTGAAAAACGAAGCGTATTTGTTTGCAAAAACGTCAGTAGCGAGATAGTGCCCGAAAACCTCCAGCAGTGTGTCAACGGGTAGCTCTACAGCCCTGCTGAGCTCAACTACCAGTGAAACCATTTCACTGTGAGGGTACGTGCCGACAGCCGTATATGCTCCGCCTGATGGCAGGTCAGCTGCCTCGATAATTTCGTCGACAATGTCATCGCCGAATTTCGCTTCAACAAGATCAATGAACTCTCTAAAGACTAAACCTTTCATGAGTTAATTGTGATCCTCCGCTAATTCAAAATAAAAGATATCGTGCAGCAAAATACAATCTAATTAGTTGGTTGTGGCGCTGTCAATAACAATCTAGGACCGCAGTTCGCGAAAGGTTTTCAAGATCGAGCAAGCGCCGATTGGATGGCGTTATTCAACTCAGAAAACTCAAAAGGTTTGCGAAGAATTGTGTAAGTGGATAGCTCGTCAGCTTCGTCCAGAACGTGCTCAGAATAACCCGTCATAAAAATGATCGCTTGCCCAGGGTTTCTATCAAGAATGCGTCGAGCAATGTCAAAGCCGGAGAGTTTGCCTGGCAGCGTGATATCACTAAGCACGAGATCAAACTGACGGACATTTTCGAATAATGACAAAGCAGATTCCCCGTCTGATGCTATCGTGACGCTATAACCCTTGTTCAAACTTAGTTGTCTGGTGATTAGTCGCTGTAGTTCTTCCCTGTCTTCAATTAGCAAGACAGATGTCGATTGAGAATCAGTGCCTTCGTGCTGCGAAGCGTTCCTTTCTTCTTTCCAGGTTTCTTCACCCGCGATCTCAATGATGGGCAAAGACAGATGGATTGTGGTGCCCTTGCCTACCTCACTTTCTATTTCTAGGTTCCCACCCGACTGCTTGGCAAAGTTGTCAATGACGCTCAGACCCAGACCAAACCCCTGGCCCGTACTTTTGGTCGTGTAAAAAGGTTCCAGTGCTCGTGCCTTCACCTCTGGCGTCATGCCTGTGCCGGTATCGGTGACACTAATTCTGACTTTTTCAATATCTTCGTCTTTTTGGGCTTCATCGACATGCAAAGTGCTGGCAGTGACACAGATGGTCCCGCCGTCAGGCATGGCATGTCGCGAATTGACGACCAGGTTCACCAGGGCCGCTTGAAGCTGCACCTCGTCAACGAAAATGGCAGTTTTGTCAGTTGATAGTTCTAACTGCAGTTCTATCGAGTCACCTGCGCTTATTCTCAGTAATTCCCGCATATCTTCTATGGCGCTCGAAACGACAAGTAACTTGGGCTTTAGGTTGCCAGGTTGAGAGAAACCTAACAGTTGCTTCGTTAAACCGGACCCTTGTTGTGTAATTCGAACAATCTCATCGGCGTGTTGAGAGTTACTTTCCGCTGTACTTGAAAGTGATTCGGCTTTAGCGGTGATCACGGCGAGCAGATTGTTGATGTCGTGCGCTACCCCGCCGACAACAAGCCGCAGAGCTTCTGTTTTCTGAACCAGCTGGAGTTGATCTTCTGCTTTTCGTTGCGCTTCAATATTGCGCGCAACGCCGACCACGCCCCCTACTTCACCTGCCGTATTTCGCCAGTATTTGACGTGGCTGGAGATGAGTTGGGGTTCACCCATGGCGTGTTTCAATTTCGCTTCAAACTGGACGCTTTGAGTATTTGAAGTGCTTAATTGCTGCAGTAATTTTTCTCTATCAGCAGCGTCAACGTAGAAATCAGTCATTTTCTTACCGATGAGAAAGTCGGCGTCCCAACCCAGCAGGTCCTTGCATGATGGGGATATGTTGACGATCCGTCCTTCGAGATCAGTCCGATATATGCAATCTACTACCGTCTCGAATAAGTCCCGAAATTCTTGTTCACTTTCCCGCAGTTCCGCACTTTGCTTCTCTAGCAGCAGAAAATTTTCTTTGTAGTGCTGCATAGCTGCCTGGTACGGAATCACGAAAATGGCCGCGAACCAGGCGAAAAGTATGGTTCGAATCGTCCATTCAGTCAGTGTTGGACTCAGAAGGTTGTGTGGCTGGGTGCTTAAGACACCACTGATCTGCAATCCTGCTACGGTGATCCAGGCCGTCAAGGTCAATGCCGTCAGGATTACTGTCGTTCGGGTGTTTGTGAAGAACACACAGAGGGCTATACCTATCGGTATCATCACCGCCACGGGCGCTAAATGTCCAAAAGCGATGGTGCCGATCATGCCCACGGAAATGTGAAAGCCGATCAGGTACCAGCTGGTGATCCGATATGAAAATTGTTTTCTAAAGGCGAAAAAACAGAATGAAGTGAAAGTCGCGAGCGCGTAAAAATTGTATACCGGCAACCAACCTTCACTGTATGCCCGCACAACAACCGATGTCATCGAAATTGCTGTCAGAATCACTAGCAGTAAGAGCAGTTTTCGGTTGACCTCTCCAAAGACCTGGGCCAGGTCGTAGTCTTGGTCTGTGCGAGTTTTTATCTCTTGCATTAGAAGCGTGCCAGTTTTCGGCGTTATGTTTACTAACGTGCAGGGATGAATCACCCCTCTTGCACGAAATTACGGGATGCTTGCCCAACGTCCCAGGCTGATGTCCATCGTCTTTTTTGTCTATCTCAGACGCGTGCGGCATTGGGCTTCACTTAACCGAACTCATGATAGCCTATTATGGCCGGCAGGCGCGATACGACTCTTCGCGTGGGCTTTGGTCTTGTTCAGGGTCTGAACCATTGATCCCTGGTTTACGCCGTTCTCGTATTAATACGGAGTCTAATTGTTCAGAAATTCTTAGGGTCTGACATGCCAAAAATTGAAGTCGTTGAGCATAGTGAGCTGTGGTACCAGGTGTTCTATGTTCTGAAGTTCCCCGCCACACTGCTTTATGGTGTCAGCTGTACGGTGTTTTTGTTCTACCTGATGCAGTATCTGATCGATACGGGTGAGAAAGCGTTGGACGAAACTGCCAATGTTCGTTTCGTGGATTTCGTCAGGCTTAAGGAAGAGGTGCAGGTTAAGACCAAGCAGAGGAAAGCTAAGCCGCCGCCAACACCGGATGAGCCCCCTCCACCGGTGCAGCAGAATTATCAGAACGTCAGCATTGATGATGCCTGGAACTCCCAGTTTGCAGCACCGAAAGCCGAGATTGACTTGCGCCGGTCGGCGGCCTTCGCGAGCGATGGGGAATATTTGCCAATCCTGAAGGTGCGACCGGATTACCCGCGAATGGCGCTGCAGCGAGGCTGGTTCGGCTGGGTCCTGCTCGAGTTCACGGTGGACCGAAACGGTCGTGTGGTCGATCCTGTCATCATTGAAAGTTGTGTAGAGACTTATCGGCCTGGTGGGTCAAAAGAGTGCGTCGACAGCCCTGGTCGCATTTTTGATCGCCCGGCTCTGGCCGCCGTCCAGAAGTATAAGTACAAACCAAAAGTGGCAGACGGGGAACCTATTGAAACTCATGGTGTACAAAACAAGCTGACTTTTATTTTAAACGAGATGCGTCGGGCCGAATAATCTCTCACTGCGGACAGCCTGCAGAAAATCCATGTCGACTGAAGCCGCCGGTTCGATCAGCCTTTCTTATACACGCACCCTTCCCAGATGGCTTTCTGGGACCAATAACGCGGAGTCTTTACAACTGATCATTGATATCAGACATTGGGCCCGGGCGTTCACCAACGTGATAGTTGTGACAGAGCAGACAATTCTCACCAGCTACAGGGGGTTGGTGGCATCCGCTGCAGGTGGCTTTGTCTATCGGCGAAAAATTGGATTCAAATTGGTCGATGCGCATCCCGTCGAAAGCAGCGGTATAGTCCGCGTTGGGATTCATCTGATGGCAGGTGAGGCAGCCGGTATCTGACATCAGGTCTGCATGAGTTTGGTGTGAAAAGTGTGTGAACTGCTTCTGGGTCAAATCCGCTTTTCTGCCATGCCAATTCATCCGGTAACCTCCCGTCTCTAATGGGTCTGTGCTATGACACTTTGAACAGGATCCCACTGCCGAATCATCAGCCAGCGCGGCGTTAATGCGTGATGCACTATCGGTCTGCACCGTGCCGGCGATATCTATCCAGTTGACAAGAAAAGGGTCGGCATGGCCAGTTGGTCTGTACGAGAGCGCAAGACCGTCCCAGTACCAACCGCCGTTGACCGCCCAGTGTTCATTGTCAATAGAAGGCATGTCGTAATGCGTTTCTGAAGCAGCGCTGGCGTCGAGATTAGCAAGACTCTCAATATCGTTGTGGAAGTCGATATCGTCGGACAGGTCAATGTCATCCGCCAGTTCGATATCATCCGACAAGTCGATGTCATCGGACAGGTCAATGTCATCTGCCAGTTCGATATCATCCGACAAATCGATATCATCGCTCAGGTCGATGTCATCTGGCAGCTCGATATCATTGCTCAGCGCGACCTCCGAATATTCAATGTCCGCGGCGGTCGTTTGCATTGACCTGATGGG
>CAXRCG010000208.1:0-3732 GCA_964228885.1 Pseudomonadales bacterium
CAGTTTGTCGTCTGGGGCAGCCGAACTGGAGACGAAATGAATCATTTCTGGATTGCTGTGACTCACCTCGATGAAGAAGGTTATGAGAAGCTTCTCGAAGAACGCAAGGAAAGAGAACAACGTGTCATTGCGGATAATGACTAAATCCCTCCGGAACTCAGTAATTACACATTTGGCTTCTGGAAGACCTGGAAATTAATGTCTTGGTGGATTGCATCCACTTGCAGCGCCCCACAGCCTTGATAGGCCTCTAATAAATTTCATATAAACCTAAACCATTCGCCCGAGAGATTTTGTTACATTACCGGAATAAAATCTCATCGGGCGCGTTGAGCGAAACAGAGGTTAATATCCTCAGACAGCCTGGCCCGATCGGGGCCGTTAAACTGATTCAACCTCAAGAACTCAGTCTCTCCTGATTTTCTAACCCTCGAATTTCCTCGTTTATCAAACCTGAATTACTACGAGAACACAGCTTTTTTCTCGTACAATGCAGATTGACAAGCAAGGAAGCCCATCATGCTTCAAGCCCTCAGCTTTGCGCTTACCGTTACTTCTCCCATCCTCTTGATGCTGCTACTTGGCTATACATGCTCTCGTCATGGCATGCTTAACCAAGGCTTTTTTCAAGGTGGCTCCAAACTCGTATTCAATGTTACTTTGCCCTGCCTCTTATTGATGAATGTAGCATCGGCAGATGTAGTAGCCCTGATCGAGCCCAAGTTACTCGGCAGCGCCATCGTGATAATAGTGCTGGCGGTGACGCTTCTGTGGCTGTTCAGTAGTTCCGTGGCTCCGAATCAGCGAGGCGTATTCGTACAATGTGCATTTCGCAGCAATATGGGCGTAGTGGGACTGGCATTGACGGTCAATGCTTTTGGCAGTGACGTTCTTGCATCCGCCGGGGTCTATCTGACTTTAATGACCATTGTCTACAACATATTGGCTGCAATGGTATTAAGCGCAGCTCAGGACCAACCTGACCAGAACCTTGCGCTTTTGATGGGTAAGTCAATAGCAAGCAACCCACTGATCATTGCTATCGCAATAGGTCTACTACTATCGTTTATGCAGCTGCGCTTGCCTGATTGGCTGATGACCAGCGGGCGTTATTTGGCGGATATGACCTTGCCCCTGGCATTGATCTGCATAGGCGGTACTCTGAGTATTGGCCGTCTGCACAGTAATCGCAATCTATTGATTTGGGCCACCGTCAACAAGTTGATTCTTGTACCGGGATTAGCCGCACTTGCAGGAGTCTTCGTCGGATTACGCGGCACAGACCTTGGTATTCTCTATCTTATGACAGCAGCACCCACTGCGGCAGCCAGCTTTGTCATGTCACAGCAGATGAATGGTGATGCAGAATTAGCTGCCGATATCATCGCTGTGACCACTCTATTAACAGCGTTCTCCAGCTCGACTGGGCTAATTTTACTAAGAACCGCGGAACTGATTTAGGCTTGCTCGCTGAAATAAGCAAATGCTTCAAGATTTGCTCGAACCACACTGCTCAATGTTACTTACGGGCAGCGAGCCGTAGCATTCTCCATAAGAACTTTACTGTAAGGGCGAATAGTCAGTCGCCACCATATAATGCCTTTCCACAGAATCAAGAATCGGACCATCAGCATTTGATGCTTCTGAAACTGACCGCCATTCAGGGTCTGCCCCAAACGCATTCCATGCTGCATCGGCCGCTGCCCTGCTAGAGTGTTCTAGTACATATATAAGCTGACTATCGCGATCTTGTTCCGCCGTTGGGGACCAGAAGCCCATAACCCGCATGCCATGTTTCTCAAAAATACGAAGTGTGTGGTCACGGAAACGTGTGTGCAATTTCTCGAGATTGCCTGGGGTTGCCGTATAGATACGAAGTTCAAAAACCTTCTGGGTATCCTGAGCCGAATTGCTTATCAGAAGCGTGCCACTCAACCCGACGCACAAAGCGATCAATACCATTTGGGTCGTTCTAGCTAATAATTTCATCCTACTCTCCGATTAAAATTTAGGAATTGACGCAACCCGCCCAGCGAGACCAAAAATCTGTCTCTTCTAAATTCAGGTCAAGTCGGAAATTTTAAAGTTCAGTATTCGAGTAACATTCAGGGCAAAGTCATTGCGATAAGTTCAGCGGCTCTTCCGCCACCTCCGACGAAAACACCAAGATATTGTTTCCCTGCATGCTCGTACGTAAAGGGCAAACCAGTTTGATTGGCCGGCAAATCAATTTCAGCGATAATCTCGCCGGTTTGTTTGTCCACTGCCCGCATTATTGGGCTCGCGCCTGCAGCACCTGTGCCTTCGAATACAAAAAGCAGCGTCTTGGTTAACAATATCCCTGCGCGCGTCGGAATACCCGTTCTTGGTAGCTCAACCCCCTGGAGCAATGGGTGGTTGGTGAGCCGTTCGGGAGTATCTGCATTGGCGATCATCCAAAGGTGCTCACCTGAATTCATGTCGATTGCAGTGATTCGGCCATAAGGCGGCTTAACAAGTTCCAACCCCTGTACTCGTGGGATACGAACGCCGAATCCCTGACTCAAATCCAAATCGGAACCTTCATATTTTGCCAAAGTCATCACACCTAACTGGGTTCGTGATGGCACATATAGAATCCCAGTCTCAGGATCATAAGCTGAGCTTTCCCAGTTTGAGCCGCCGGTTGCATTAGGGAGTGAGAGAGTACCTCGGGTTCCATCCTCTGCAGCAGTTAGCGACGGTGGCGTATAAACCATCGGACTTAGTCGATAATCTTGAATAGCTTCGAGCGCCAGACTCCTTAGCTGGGGAGTAAAATCAATAAGGTCATCCTCAGTAAATCCCTGCCTGTCAAATGGCGCGGGTCGAGTGGGGAAAGGCTGAGTTGGAGAATACCACTCACCTGGTACGTCTCCCGCGGGAACAGGTGTCTCAACAATAGGCCAGACTGGTTCGCCGGTTCGTCGATCAAATGTATAAACCCAGGATTGTTTGGTGGCAGACATGACAATTTTCTTCCCATTGGGCAAATTCGCCACAATTGGGGGAGAAGGAATGTCATAGTCCCAGATATCATGATGAACCAGTTGATAGTGCCATAAGCGTTCGCCTGTTTTAACGTCCACTGTGACAATGCTACTGGAAAAAAGATTGTCACCATGTCTTTCTCCGCCATACGCATCGCTGGTAGCAGCTTCAGTCGGCAAATAAACATGTCCAAGCTCTGGATCACCTGAAATCGCAGCCCATACTCCTGCATTGCCTGTAATTTCATTCCCAGTCAGCCAGGTTTCATATCCCACTTCCCCTTTTTCGGGAATCGTATGAAAAGTCCACAACAACTCACCCGTTCGCACGTCAAAACCACGAACGTCACCTTTGGTATTGAACTTGGATCGAGGTCTTCCACCACCGCGGTGCGCTGAGCCCACGACGATGACGTCATTCATCACCAAAGGAGGGGCTGAAAGCCCTATTTCCGGAAAGGGATAGCGAGGATCATCCCCATTCCTAACCCCTTCAAACAGATCCACCACTCCTTTGTGCCCAAAACCGGGGTCTGGGATACCTGTCTCAGCATCGAGTGACACCATGAGATAACCCGGAGAGACATCAATAATTCTTTTCTCATCCCCATCCGTCCAATAGGCGACTCCACGACCTGCTCCCGTCCGCGGTGCTTCATCCAATCGGGCCCCTTCCTGATAGCGGTAAAGCCAAAGAATCTGACCTGTGGCAGCATCCAGGGCC
>CAXRCG010000209.1:0-47020 GCA_964228885.1 Pseudomonadales bacterium
AGCGTGCGGTTACGCCTGGACAGTGGGCCTGCTTTTACCATAATGAGGTCTGTCTCGGCGGTGGAATCATTAAAGAAACATACACTGTCGCGGCGGCTCGGAGAGATCAATGACGGTCGCGATTGTTTATGCAAGCGCTGAAGACGGCTCTGAACCTGACTTAAAGTCAGGCGGCGCCAAGCAGACTTATGATCAAAAGCAGACAGGGAATGTGCGAGGTTACGAGGATCGAGTACTTGCGCTCGCCGGTTTGGTTCAAGCTGCTTCACTTATCAGTTCAGCTTCGAGCTCAGGTTTAGTTTCACAAGACACACTTGAGAGTAGTATTAATTCTATTTTTGTCCAGAATCCGGGATCAACGCTTGATGTCTTCGGCGGGGTCACCGGGGTGAGAAAAGGACTGCTGATGCTCCGTGAGTTATTAACAAACTTCGACATTGCACAGCATGGACGAATCGCGCAATACGCTTTCGCAATCATGGGGCTAGAACGCAGGCTCGTTACCTCGCCCGCTATTATGAGGCAACTTGGCGCGGAAATCGCAAATATTGACGAACAACGTATGTTACGTCAGGGTGACAGTCGTGTAATCGATGATATTTCAATACGGCAACTTGGTATGCTTTATGAATCTCTTATCAGCAGAATTCAACCTCAAATTCAAATTAACGGCAATCGTCAGCACCTGCAAGATCGCTCAAATATCGAGCGCATCAGAGCCTTGCTACTTGCTGGTCTCCGAGCCTGCGTGCTTTGGCGTCAGGTTGGCGGCAGCAAGTGGCAATTAGCATTAAATAAGCGGTCCATGATCCGATCCGTTGAAGCACTACTTTAGTAACATCACCTTTCGTTTACCCGTGGGCCAAAACTGGTCCTTTTCATTCAATAACAATCTGCACCAGAGAACACTATGACGTTATCTACACTGACAGCAATAAATCCTATTGATGGGCGCTATGGAGATAAAACAGCTGAACTAAGACCCTATTTCAGCGAATTCGGATTGATTTACTACAGAGTGTATGTGGAGATTCGCTGGTTTCAGTTTTTAGCAAGCCAGCAGAAAATAGAGGAACTTCCTGCGCTAGGAGACGAGGAAAACAACTTCCTAGAAAAATTGATCGTCGACTTCGACGAAACTGAGGCCGCACTTGTCAAGTCGAACGAAGCAACAACAAATCATGACGTAAAAGCCGTTGAGTATTATCTTAAATCGAAGTTTGTTAGCAGTGGCATCAGCTCGCTTAAAGAGAACATCGAATTTATTCATTTCGCCTGTACTTCGGAGGATATTAATAATCTGTCCCATGCGTTGATGTTAAAAGACGGTAGGGATTTGGTTTTACAACCCTTGATGGACGAGTTGAATCAAAAGCTGGCGGAATTTGCCCGCAATTATGCCAACTTGCCCATGCTATCTCGAACGCACGGCCAGACCGCGACGCCAACGACGTTGGGGAAGGAATTTGCCAATGTGGTTGCCCGTCTTCGACGTCAGGTTAAACAACTCGGCGCAGTAAAGATCATGGGAAAAATCAACGGCGCCGTAGGCAATCTAAATGCCCACCAAGTGACTTACCCCAACCTTGATTGGCTTTCTATGAGTGAACAATTTGTTTCATCTCTGGGTATCATCTGGAACCCCTATACGACGCAAATTGAACCTCACGATTATATGGCGGAGATGTTTCAGGCAATGTCACGGTTTAATACGATTCTGATCGATTTTAACCGAGATATCTGGTCGTATATATCAATAGGCTACTTCAAACAGAGAAAAGTTGAAGGCGAAACAGGCTCCTCGACGATGCCCCATAAGGTCAATCCGATTGACTTTGAAAATTCCGAGGGCAATCTAGGCATCGCTAATGCCATCTTTGGCCATCTCAGTGAAAAATTGCCAATTAGTCGATGGCAGCGAGACCTAACGGATTCGACGGTGTTGAGAAATATGGGCACGGGACTCGCCTATTCTCTGTTGTCCTATAAATCGACACTCAAAGGATTAGGGAAACTGGAAATTAATCCGTCGGCATTGGAAGAAGATTTGAATCGGAGTTGGGAGATACTCGCGGAACCGATTCAGACGATCATGCGGCGCCATGGTGTTGAGGAACCATACGAAAAACTAAAGGAGCTTACTCGGGGCCAGTCACTTAAACAGGAAAGCATCGAGCAAATGCTCCAAACTCTTGATATTCCTGAATCTGCTCGAGCGCTAATACGTGAGCTGACGCCAATGAACTATACGGGTCTCGCGAGCGAACTGGTCAAAAAGCTGCTGGATGAATGAAGTGAGTTGGTTTGAGAATACAGCACTCTCCCACGCGGAATTCATGTTGAACCACTGGAGAAAGCGACCCGCCGTATTTGAAAAAGGCCTCGAATCAATATCACAAAAACTATCTAGTGAACTGATTTATAACAAAATTATTGAAATTTCTAGTTCCGATCATGTTGAATCCAGAACGATAAAACAGGCAACGGATAAGTTTCACGTCGCTTTCGGTCCCTTCTCCAAAGACGAGATCGCGAAGACCTTATCTAGTGCCGAAAACATGTTGATGGTTCAGGGTACAGACCAGCATATCCCTTCGCTGAGTGAGCTTCTGACGAACCAATTCGGCTTTCTCCCGCGCTGGCGAATCGAGGATATCATGATCACAATAGGTGGATCTGGCGCGAGCTGTGGTCCCCATTTTGATCACTATGATGTTTTTCTATTTCAACTACGTGGCGAAAAACACTGGCTATGGGATACTCGACAACATGAGGATGAAGAACTAGCGCTAGATTCGGATCTTCGGCTTCTACCTTCGTTTAATCCCGAATTTAGCCAAACGATGGGTCTCGGGGACGTGCTATACCTACCCCCTGGCGCCGGTCATTGGGGCATTGCTGGTGAGGATTCCATGACGCTTTCTATTGGTATTCGCAATCCAACAATGGTTGAGCTTGTCTCAAACTATACCGATGAGTTACTAGACGACCATCTGGCCACTAAAGATAATCCTTGTACGCTGGATGACATGCTGGACCCATCAAACAATGCCTTGTCCGGCACTATTATTGACGAATTACACACGCGATATCTCGCGTTTGTATCCAATCGCGAGCGTATGTCTCAATGGTTCGGCCGTTACATGACAGAACTTAAGGAACCCGATTTAATTCGTCCGATGGCACAATCTGAAGTCGAACACGAGTTAGCCTTGCACCGTCTTAATGATGCTCCCTTCCGACTAACACTTCCCACCAGGATTACCCATCAGGATGAATTCGAACCATTACAGTTTTTTCTCAATGGCGAGATGTTTGGCCTTGACCTCGCCTGCATTGACATCCTTAAACAGCTATCTCGCACCCGCGAGGTGGCTGCCAAAGAGATCTTTGGGCAAGAAAAGAGCTTAATGTTGATGACCTCTTTGATGTCGAACGGAGCGATACAAAACATGGTGTCTGAGAAGGAATACGCTTGAACTTACAAAATTTCGCTATTCGAGAGGCACACTGGGAAGCCGATAAGAGCGTCTTGCTCGAGTTGAGAAAACAGGTCTTTATTGTAGAACAGTCTGTACCACCAGAAGAGGAATTTGATGGCTTGGATGACACTTCATGGCATTGGCTAGTGCAAGATCCTGAGGCCCGTCCAATTGGCACCGGGCGCTTGCTTGATACCGGTCAAATTGGTCGTATGGCTGTTTTAGATCAATATCGCGGCGCGGGAATTGGTGCCGCTATCCTCAGCACTGCTGTTGAGAAAGCACGGATGTTGGGTTTTGATCGAGTGTTCCTCAACGCCCAGGTGCATGCCATCGGGTTTTATCAAAAAGCGGGATTTATCGAAACCGGTCCGCGTTTCAACGAAGCAGGCATTCAACATCAGAAAATGATTCAGGCGCTAGAGCCGCGCAGGTAAGACAACAGTACGTGACCAGTATCCGTCATGCTGGCGTCGTTCGGCGAGCTGGCGTTGTCGAAACAAATTTTTTACATTCTCAGATGAAATTCCGGCATAGGACAAAAGAAACGACATCCCTGGCAAGCCAATGCGTCCAAGTCAATCCGCAGAAATATAGGTTTACGATGCGAACACCAGTCAGCTAAATATTTGATCTTAGGTGCTTTTAGCTTACGGCTAGCAACTAGGTTGTTAAACGGGTGCGAGTGGCTCGTCCGAGACTAATAAACCGTTATTATCTGCATAGAGATAACTGCCAGGTAAAAATGTTACTGAACCAAAGAAAACTTTCTCATTCAGCAATCCAACGCCTCTTTTTACCGACTTCAACGGGTTGGTATTAAGTGCATGCACGCCAAGGTCCATTTCGCCGATCTCGTCGACATCGCGAATACATCCATACACTAGGATACCCTGCCATCTATTCTTAACAGCTTTAGCCGCAAGATTATCGCCCAATAGACCGCAACGTAGTGATCCTCCACCATCAACAACGAGGACTTTCCCATCACCATTACAATCGACCTGTTCCGCTACAAGTGAATTGTCCTCGTGACATTTAATCGTCACTATTTGTCCGTGATAGCGTTGTTTTCCCCCATATGAATTAAATTGTGGTGCAACGATATTCACCCTCTCCGGGTAGGCATCGCATAAATCAGGTAGCAAGTAGTGTGTCGACATGGTGCTGAATCTCTAATGGTGTTTATTTGTGGAACAAGTGGTTGTTTTTATGACCCTATTCGCCAACGACCTGAATCAATCTTTGACGTTGATCGCTAGCGGCCTAGAATATATGAAATGCAATCGCTTTGTATCACCAAAGATCTCTACGTAACATTTAAGGTTTGATCATTGGTACATGAAAAATGTATACAATAGAAAAGGCAGATCGACCTAGTGCGCTGCCTCTGAAAATGATTGCGTGTATTGGACCTGTTTGGTTGCTGCTGCTCAATGTTTTAACACCAGCGCGTTCTAAAATATATTCTTGCTAGGGTCCAAAGGTGAAAGAGTCAGCAATCGTCCCCGAAACACCTCTTTTCGCAACGGACAATACGGCGATTGTAAGTGTGCGCTATCTGTCAAATTTAGTTTCAAGAATGACCGATGAATTCGTTCTTTCGATACCCTCCAAATCACCTATTTGATCAAGCACTTGATTGAGCCGGGTGGTATCTTTCGCTTCAATAACAGCTATAAGGTCGTAATTTCCAGAAATCGCAAACAATGATCTCACTTCATCCATTTGCTGCAGTGCCCGCGTGGTCTGGGTTGTGAGTTTTTGTGTGACTTTGATTTGGACGTGCGCAGTGAGCAGTCTGGCTGCGTAATCGTCTCCGTATTGCAGTGTGTAACCCTTAATCACGCCCGTTTGCTCGAGCTTCTTTAGCCTGCCTGTGATTGTCGTGCGAGAAACGTCCAGCAGCCTCGCTAATTCGGATGTACTTACCCGAGCGTTCTCTCTTAGTTTGTGTACCAGTTTTTGATCTAGATAATTCACTAAAGTGTCCAATTAATACGTCATTTTGTTCATACTTTTGTCTAATTTGTTCATTCTAGCTCTTACTTCTGTATATGGCCACAAGCCAAAATACACATAAGTCAGCATAGAGAACAAAATTATGGCCGCGAACACATCCCCAAGTACTGCCAGAACCAAGGTCGCCGTTGTCGGTGCCGGAAAAATTGGTGAAACCATCGTTGCGCTCTTACTTGAGAGCAATGACTATCATGTGACCCTTATCGATGTCTCTCCGAAATCACTTGGACACTTTGCGGATCATCCCTATCTAAGTAAGCAACAGCTTGATGTGTCTAATGCCGCGGCACTGGATAATGCCCTGAAAGACAAATTCGCTGTTTTAAGCTCAACACCCTATTTTCTTACTATGAAAATCGCCGACGCAGCCAAAAGGTCTGGGTGTCATTATCTGGATCTTACCGAAGACGTTGCCAGCACTAACTACGTAAAGATGCTTGGTAATACTGCCCGAACCGCATTTATCCCCCAGTGCGGACTCGCACCGGGATTTATCTCAATCGTCACAAATCAATTAGCGTCAACTTTTAACAAACTTGAGACGATTCGGATGTGTGTGGGTGCCTTGCCTCAATTCCCGTCGAACTCTCTAAACTACAATCTCACATGGAGTACCGACGGCGTTATCAATGAATACTGCGAGCCTTGTGTCGCCGTTCAAGATGGTGTTATCACCACGTTACCAGCACTCGAGCATCTCGAACACATATCTCTAGATGGTATCCAGTATGAAATGTTTAATACCTCGGGTGGAATTGGTTCTCTCGGAGAAACGCTGAAGGGCAAGGTCAAGAACCTTGCTTACAAGACAATTCGATATCCGGGACACCGAGATATCATGAAAACCCTATTACATGACCTAGGACTTCGTGATCGTCGTGACCTGCTAAAAAATGTGCTTGAAAATGCGGTGCCCGCAACAATGCAAGATGTCGTGCTCATTTTTGTCACCGTGAGCGGTATCAAGGACGGACAACTGATGCAGGAAACCTATGCTAACAAGGTGTATGGGCGTGAGGTCGGGGGCATTCTGAGAAGCGGCATTCAAATCACCACAGCGGGCAGTATATGCGCGATCCTTGACTTACTAAGACTGCGCAAGATCAAAGATAAAGGTTTTGTTACTCAGGAAGAAGTGACACTGGATACATTTCTAGAGAACAGGTTTGGTGAGGTTTACAAACCAACTCGCACGCAGCGGGATGCAGCGCATCAACGCGCGGCGTAACAATACCAAGACTATTGAATATTGATACAAATCACAGGGAGTCATTGTGACCTTATCTAAAACAACAAAGGAACGTGCAATCGATAGCCTCACAGCGCTGGGTGTTGACCTCTCTACTTTAAATGATGGTGATATTGCCCTATTTAGTCCTGTGGACGGCAGCAGGCTCGGTCAAATCAAAAGTCACACAGCCGACGAGGTTGAGGGAATACTCGCCAATTCAGATCGCGCATACAGGCAATGGCGAGAGATTCCGGCACCGAGGCGAGGTGAACTTGTCCGCTTGCTGGGAGAAAAGCTCAGGATACACAAGAAATTGTTGGGGGAGCTGGTGACGTTGGAATCAGGAAAGATCTACCAGGAAGGGCTAGGTGAAGTTCAGGAAATGATCGATATCTGTGATTTTGCCGTGGGATTGTCCCGTCAGCTGCATGGACTCACCATTGCATCAGAGCGCCCCGAACACAAGATGCTAGAAAACTGGCATCCGATAGGTCCCGTTGGCATCATTTCTGCGTTTAACTTTCCAGTCGCAGTTTGGTCTTGGAATGCGGCGCTGGCGCTCGTTTGTGGCAACAGCATTGCATGGAAACCATCGGAAAAATCACCTCTGACAGCACTTGCGTGTCAGGCGATCTTGAATGAGGCAATAGCAGAATTCGGCTCGGATGCACCAGCAAACCTCTCCCAGGTGGTTATAGGAGAATCCGAAGTTGGCAACATGATGGTTGAAAACCGGCGCCTGCCGCTGATCAGCGCCACCGGTAGCTGTGCAATGGGAAAAGTCGTCGCAACGAAGGTGGCGGCAAGAATGGGACGCACAATCCTAGAGCTTGGCGGCAACAACGCGATGATTATTTGCCCTTCGGCGGACCTCAAAATGGCAACACTGGCGACCGTGTTTGGTGCCGTCGGAACCGCAGGACAGCGTTGCACGACCACCAGGAGGTTATTCATACACGATGCTATTTATGATGAGTTTGTGAGCGACTTGAAGGGTGTTTTCAGCTCAGTTGAGATAGGCAATCCGCTCGATGCAACCACTTTGGTTGGCCCACTCATCGATCAAAACGCTTTTGGAATGATGCAAGCAGCGCTGAATTTTGCAAAAGAGAAAGGCGCTGAAGTCTTTGGTGGTCAAAGAACTACGGTGAAGGGATGTGAAGAGGGTTTTTATGTTCAGCCGGCACTGGTCGAAATGCCATCCAGCATACCTAACATGGAGCAGGAAACCTTCGCACCGGTGCTCTATCTCTTCCGCTACAAAGACCTCGAAGATGCAATCGAACGCAATAACGCGGTACCGCAAGGGCTTTCGTCCGCGATTTTTACCAATGATGTTCGGGAGGCAGAACGTTTCACATCAATGGTTGGCAGCGATTGCGGTATCGCAAATGTCAATATCGGCACTAGTGGCGCAGAAATTGGCGGTGCCTTTGGTGGCGAAAAAGAGACCGGTGGCGGTCGAGAATCTGGCTCCGATGCTTGGAAAGGCTATATGCGGCGGAGCACCAATACAATCAATTACTCGGCCGACCTACCGCTCGCTCAGGGAATCAAGTTTGAGATCTGACCCTACTTGCTTTTTTAGCCGAACAACTGGGTGATGCTCTACGAGTCCTGATCTGCAGCTTCGTCGATAAAACGCCGGAGCTCATTATATTCATTAGTTACACGATATTGAGGAAACTCCTCAATGACATTCGCAGGCGAGCGGAATAGAAAACCTGCGTCTGCTTCCTCAAGCATGGTGGTATCGTTATAGGAGTCTCCCGCTGCAAAAACCCTAAAATTTAGGCTCTGCAAGGCCCTAACGGACATGCGTTTCGGATCTTTTTGCCTGATCTTATAGTCTGTTACCGCGCCATCCGGTTGAACGACCAGTTTGTGACAAAAGATCGTTGGCCATTTCATTTGCTCTACTAAAGGTTTTGCGAACTCGTAAAATGTGTCAGACAAAATGACCAGTTGGTACTGCTCTCGCAAGCTATCGAGGAAATCCACTGCACCGTCCAATGGACTTAACATTGCAATAACTTCCTGAATATCTCTGAGTTTGAGGTTGTTTTCCGCAAGAATCGCCAATCGTTGTTGCATCAGCACGTCGTAATCCGGGATGTCCCTTGTGGTCGCTTTCAGCGCCTCGATACCAGTTTTTTCCGCAAATTCGATCCAAATTTCAGGGACTAATACCCCTTCCATATCCAAGCAAACAATATCCATAACTATCCTATAAGCTGTCGAAAAATATTTTACGTGTTTCTCTGGAAACCCCGAATCTCCTACTTTGGTGCACTTCTAGCTTTTCGATGCCATTTCTTAAGTAATGGAGATTTGAAATTACCCACTAAACAGCCCTTCTTACGTGAGAACAAGAACCATTCGGGTAACGCGCTTCAGCTAACCACTATTTATTTTGAAGGTAATCTAAGGGGTTGAAACAGTTCTTCTAACTCAGACCGGTTACTTTTCCCGAGTGCCATATTAACCATTTCACGACTAAGATGGGGTGCAAAATGCTCGACAAATTCGTACATATAGCCGCGGAGAAAAGTGCCTCTTCGGCAACCGATGACTGTTGTACTTGGCTCGAACAGGTGACTCGCATCAAGAGCAACCAAATCAGCATCTTTTTCCTTATCATGCGCCATGTGCGCAACAATACCTATGCCAAGCCCAAGTCTGACATATGTTTTGATGACGTCTGCATCGGTTGCAGTAAAAACCACCTTGGGCTCTAGACCAAGCTTGATAAAGGCCTCGTCAAGCTTCGATCGGCCAGTGAAACCAAAAACGTAAGTGACAATAGGATACTCGGCAACCAGCTCAAGGGTAAGTTTATCGGCTTTAGCGAGCGGATGACCTTTCGGCACCAATATACAACGATTCCAGTTATAACAGGGCATCATAATGAGGTCACCGAACAACTCCAAACCCTCGGTTGCGATGGCAAAGTCAACCAGGCCTTCGGCTGCCATTTCCGCAATCTGGATCGGACTACCCTGATGCATGTGCAAAGAAACTTCGGGATATTTCTCAATGAACTTTGTAATCACATCCGGTAGCGCATATCGAGCCTGAGTGTGAGTTGTCGCGATTGAGAGACTGCCCTTTTTCTCATTACTAAATTCCTGAGCTACCTGTTTAATGCTCTCGACTTTTCGGAGGATTTCTCCCGCTTTCTCTATAATCGTTTCACCCGCGGGTGTTACTCGCGTCAGGTGCTTACCACTTCGAGCGAACACTTCAACACCGAGTTCATCTTCTAGTAGTTTTATCTGCTTGCTGATACCAGGTTGCGATGTATAGAGACTCTGAGCTGTCGCGGAAACATTGAGGTCGTGGTGCGCAACTTCCCAGATATATCTAAGTTGTTGGAGTTTCATGATTTATTCACCGTTTAAAATACATAGGCCAAGGACACTGGACGTTTAAGAAGGTATAAAATCTCGCGCAATTCATACCGTCACATTCATATTTATATTCGCTAATGATCTAAGAAAAACAACAAGTATATCAGAAAAGCATATAAATAATGTTGAGATCTATCAAATTATTCCACGGTATTGATCACGCCGTGCGGTACGTGAGCAGTGGGGGCTACTTCTCTCGCAAGCTGGCAGTGTTCCGGCTGGTCATCAAAAAACACGTCGGTGCCGTAGGCCTGCAAAAATTCGGCTTTCGGCATACCGCCAAGAAACAGCGATTCATCCAGCCGAATATCCCAGTCCCGAAGTGTCTTGATCACTCTCTCGTGTGCGGGTGCAGCACGCGCCGTAACCAATGCTGTTCTAATCGGGCACTCGCTAGAAGAAAATTCGTTCTGCAAATCGTGAAGCGCTTCAAGAAAAGACTTAAACGGCCCACCCATTAGAGGTTTGTCGGCTGCGGCTTTTTCACTCTCAGCAAACGCTTTCAGACCAGATGCCTGAAATAATCGTTCCGCTTCGTCGGAAAACAACACAGCATCACCATCAAACGCAAATTTCAGCACTTCGGATTCAACTTCAGATTTTGCTGAGGGTAATATACTCGCCGCTGCAGCACCCGTTTCCAGCGCGGCTCGAACATCACTGGCATGAGTTGAGAGGAAAAGGTCGCAATGAAATGGCCCCATGTATCTATAAGGCGCGCTTCCACCGGTAAATGCCGCCCGTTTTATTGGTAAGTTGTGGTGTTGTATCGAGTTAAACACTCGCAAACCCGTGTCGGCAGTGTTTCTGGACAGCAAAATGACTTCAACGCGGTCTGCAAGCCCGAGCAAAGTATTGATTTGCAGTAATTTGCGAACTAAATAGAATGCATCGCCAGGAGCAAGAGGTTCGTGTTCTCTCGCTATTTGATAGGCAGCGTAAGCGGCAACACCCTCAGATTGATAAATATTATCACTCTCGGAAAGATCGAACAGTGCGCTACTTGAAGTTGCAACAACTAGTTTCTTTGATTTGCCCGACATTGATAAAACCCGCTACTCTGGCATCACCAAGTTAACGCGGTTTTATCCGGAAATAAAGTCATTGTTAAATTCAGCGCCTTGCTGCAAATGCAGCGCTTGTTATGAAAGTATGAAGATCGGAGCCAAAAGTTTAGTTATGTGGTTAAAAGGCCAAAACAAAATGCTGAGGAGGACTCAAATAGAACTGAAGCACGTTGCGCTTTGGGTCAGGTTACAGGCTTTCATTATCGATAGTTTGCTGATTATGGCCATACTTTTACTTGTTACACTAATTATCCCTGCTCCTGAGAGTCTTAGCGTGGTTGATGTGACGAAGCAGGAAGCGCTGCTGGCGCTAGTACCGGCGCTGCTCGCTCGTCCAGGATTTGATGCAATGTTCGCTGCAGTGGTCTTTTTGCTGCTCTGGAATTTGATTCAATCGAGCCTTGAGAAAACAGTATTTGGTGGCCAAACTATTGATTTCTCCGAGCCAAGTGCGATGCATAGCCAACTACTTGTCCGCTGTTTAGGTTACTTTGTTAGTCGATTTTGTATTGGACTCGGGTTCATCGGATTGCTTTTGATCCAAAGAAACATGGACGGCATGACAAACACGCGGGTTCCCTCGTTAGCTTAGGCACACCGGATAAATCAGAGTTGATGCAAAATGAATGAACGCACAGTAGCCTATCTTGTCGATTCCTTCGACCTCTTGTCCGACTTGTACAACGACTGCGATGAAACAGATGCCCTTCAATTATCCGAGATAGCCATCGAGATAGAATCAACCCGAGCCCTTGAAATAAGAGCAAAATCAAGTATTGCTATCTCAAAGCAATTGGAAATCAAACTCCTAGCTGTGGATCGGTTGATCACCAAACGAGTTGCTGAGAGGCTTGCCTATTATGCTCTACCGAGAGATATCGAAGGTGAGAACGAGAAAGGGTTGTTAACGCCCGAAGTGACTCAAATGTTACGAAAGCACTACCAATTGGCTGACGTTTGGGACGAAGATTTTCAGCTTCGTGAAGAGCTCGCGAGCATACTCACTTTGGTAGACGATCAATATACCCGAGACAAGCAATAGACAAAGCGTTTGCTTTTCGCAAACCTATTAATTGCAGGGATAGTGCCAACCCAGCGTTTACGTTGCCTTGAATATCATGGAACAGCATTTGAGCGATCATGATATCTTTGTAGGAGGCAAGTACTCCATCGCTGATATTTAGTGAGGTATGGGTACACACCCGTCGAAGATGAAAGCGGGTACGATCTCGCCAGATAGACTGCAATAAACTACTGGTTTCAGCTTGTGGGTAATTACCGTGTGGTCTATCAAAAAGGACTTGACACCATTACCGAATATTTTGAAGGTTAGACCGATGTATAAAGCTTACATTTTCGATCTGGACGGGACCCTGCTCGATACGCTCGAGAGTTTGGCTAATTGTTACAATAGAGCCCTGAGCGCCCATGGATATCCCACCCACGAGGTGGATGCTTACCGCTATTTTATTGGTGATGGGGCAGAGAAGTGCGTTACGCGGTGTCTGCCTGAGGCAGCCCGAAAGCCACAGACTATTGCTAGACTAATGGCCACTCAGCGAGAGGACTATCAAATCACTTGGCAAGAAAGCGCTGCGCCCTACCCTGGCATATCAGCATTACTCAGCTCCCTCGCAGAACGCCGCGTTCCCATCGCGGTGCTGTCTAACAAAGACCAGTCTTTCACCGAATCATGCGTCAAGTACTTTTTACCTGATTATAGGTTTGATCCGGTGGTTGGTTATTCTTTAACGACACCCCATAAACCTGACCCAACCGGTGCGAAGACAATCGCGGCAAACTGGGGAATTGCGCCTGAACATATTGCTTTCGTTGGGGATACGTCGATGGATATCGAGACGGCGAATAAAAGCGGCATGAACGCGATCGGTGTCCTGTGGGGTTTCCGAACCAAACAGGAATTGCAAGACGCGGGCGCGAAGCATATTGTAGGAAGCCCGGAAGAAATACTGGACCTAAGCCCATGAGCGAATCAATCAAAAACCTAAACCACAATCTTGTGCCGGATAACCTTGACAGCTATTGGATGCCGTTTACTCCAAATAGACAATTCAAGGAGAATCCAAGGTTTATCGTTTCCGCAAGAGGTATGCACTACTTCGACAGTAACGACCACAAAATTCTTGATGGCTCGGCAGGTCTATGGTGCGTTAATGCGGGCCACTACAGAGAGGAGATTAACACGGCCGTTCAAGAACAGTTGAGTTCACTCGACTTTGCCCATTCGTTTAACTCTGGACATCCCCATGCGTTTAATTTCGCGAATCGACTCGTTCAACATTTTCCAGATCCACTCAATCATGTGTTTTTTACTAATTCAGGTTCTGAGTCTGTTGATACCGCATTAAAAATTGCGCTTGCTTACCAGAAATCCATTGGCCAGGGTTCACGACAGCGATTGGTAGGAAGGGAAAAAGGTTACCATGGCATGGGCTTTGGTGGCGTGTCCGTTGGCGGTCTGGTTAAGAACCGAGCCGCATTTGGTATGTTGCTACCTGGCACAGACCATATCAGACATACCCTGGATATTGAGCGAAATGCTTTCTCCAAGGGTTTACCGCCACATGGTGCTGAACTGGCTGATGACCTTCAACGACTGGTTGATCTCCATGGGGCTGAGACGATTGCGGCGGTTATCGTTGAACCAGTCGCAGGGGCAGGCGGTGTCATTCTGCCACCACAGGGCTATCTGGAACGACTAAGAGAAATTTGCACTGAAAATGGTATTTTGCTTATTTTCGACGAGGTCATTACCGGGTTCGGCCGCCTTGGTGCAACCTGCGCTGCTGAACGTTTCGGTGTCATTCCTGACATCATGACCACCGCAAAAGGTATTACTAATGCAACCATTCCAATGGGAGCAGTATTTGTCAGTGAAACAGTCTATCAGGCGTTTATGGCGGCGGATGATCCTGGGGTTGAGCTAAGCCATGGTTACACCTATTCCGGCCATCCGGTGGCTTGTGCAGCGGGAAACGCGACGCTCGATATCTTTGAAAAAGAGGGTTTGTTTGAACGTGGATCATCACTTCAGGATTACTGGAATAGCGCCGCCATGAGCCTCAAGGGCACAGCCAATGTGGTTGATGTTAGGTGTTATGCATTAATCGGCGCTATTGAATTCTCAAGCCGCCCTGGCGCCGTAGGCCAGCGAGGTGTTGATATAGGCAAGAAGGCCTACGAATTAGGACTCTGGTGCCGGAACATTGGAGACAGCATAGTGCTTTCGCCGCCATTGACGATTACTGAATCTGAAATTGACGATATTTTTAGTATCATTCAGGAAGCTGCACTAGCTGTGGATTAGTTTCACGTCATGGCAGGGCTATGACTCAATGACAAACTGACTATTGTTTTGAGTCAACCTCTGCCTCCCTCCTCCCCTTATTATTCATGTTAGTATTTTTAGCCAGATACATGTTGGCTTAAACGAATTCGATGAATTTACCCGTGCTATCAAAAATATTCTTGTGAATGTCACCCTATAAAATCAATAGTAATTACTATCACAGGGGCTTCACCTTGATGTTTAGTTATGACATGGTAACGTTTTTTTAGGAGCACATTATGAACCTGAAAGGTAAGAATGTAGTCGTAACCGGTGGCGCCAGCGGTATCGGAAAAGCCATGGCTAGCCGGTTTATAGAGGAAGGTGCGGCGCAGGTTGTCATTGCAGACATCAATGGTGAAGTGCTCCAGGATGTGGCGAAAGAAATTGGCGCCACCGCGATAACAACTGATGTTTCGAAGGAATCAGATGTAATCAACCTTATCCGGACAACTGAATCAATGCACGGTCATATCGATTTGCTTTGTAACAATGCGGGTATAGGTGTTGGTGTCGGGCCAGAGACAGCGAATGAAGATTGGCAACGTATTTGGGAAATTAATGTCATGGCCCATGTCTATGGTGCCAGAGCTGCACTGCCAGCGATGCTTTCCAGAGGGCAGGGATACATGCTTAACACAGCCTCTGCTGCCGGGTTATTGACGCAGATCGGATCCGCACCGTACGCGGTGACAAAACATGCCGCAGTCGGTTTTGCAGAATGGCTTGCAGTTACCTACGGAGAGCGCGGCATTGTTACTTCGGTGCTGTGTCCACAAGCAGTAAATACCGCAATGACAGCGAATACCGAAAATGGCGGTGTCGCTGGCGTGGATGGCATGATGGAACCGGAAGAACTCTGCAATTCTGTCGTCGAAGCGCTCGGCGATGAGCGTTTTCTCATTTTGCCTCATCCAGAGGTGCTCACCTATATGCAACGTAAAACGAGTGACTACGACCGCTGGATTGGCGGTATGCAACGCTTACAAGCGCGATATGGGGACGACGCTTTTCCAAGCTAAAGCCAGTTATGTCATTTGGCGATTGATCTATGACTCGCCAAGGTTATAATACTGGTAGTACAAGCGCCGATTTGAATCAGATTGCGGGCGCTCAAAAAATCCAGCTAAAGAGTTGAAACCTGCTTTAGCTGTTAGCTAAACAGGTTTTTTTTTGCCGTTTAGTTAACAGCGAAGGCATAGAAAACGAGTTAGACCATTTTTTCAGTTCAGAAGGTGAAAAATGCCGCTGCGAATCCCAGACGAGTTACCCGCCACAAAGATTCTTCAAGATGAAAATATCTTCTGCATGACAGACAGCTTCGCTGCTCATCAAGATATTAGACCCTTACGTGTGCTGCTTCTAAATCTTATGCCTAAGAAAATAGAAACAGAGATACACCTCATGCGTATGCTGTCGAATTCCCCGCTTCAGGTACATATAGAACTCATGCACATCGGCGAGAAGAAATCCAAAAACACACCGATCGAGCATATGGAGTCATTTTATAAAAGCTTTGATGAAATTAAGACTGAGAAATACGACGGCATGATTATCACTGGAGCGCCACTAGGTCAGGTACCCTTTGCTGAGGTGCTGTTCTGGGACGAGTTAGTCCAAATCATGGACTGGACTCGACAGCATGTGACGTCTGTGATGTATCTGTGTTGGGGTGTGCAAGCTTCAATGTATCACCGCTATGGCATCCAAAAAAAAGTTCTAGATAAGAAGATATCAGGTGTATACGACCACCGTGTCATCGCGCCACTCGCTCCCGTGATCAGGGGCTTTGACGACACGTTTGATGCGCCTCATTCTAGATTCGCCGAAGTACCCTCGGAAGAGATAGAAAAAAACGACGAACTGGAAATTATTGCGGTTTCTGATGTCGCTGGTCCTTACATTGTCGGCCGCAAAGACGGCAGAGAACTATTTGTCACAGGACATGCCGAGTATGAGCCGTTAAGCCTGAAATCCGAGTACGAGCGCGATCTAGATACCGGGATGAATCCACCTATGCCGGAGAACTACTTCCCCGATGATGACCCGACGAGGCACCCCATCGTCACCTGGAAAAGTCACGGAAATTTATTGTTCGCCAATTGGCTCAACTATTACGTTTATCAGCTAACGCCGTTTGATGCTTCCCTAATTGGCAGCAACAGATAACAGGGTCAGGCTAGCAGCTTTGCCGGCGTCAGATTGTAGTCGTTGATCATATCGACTGCATAAGTGATCATCCCAGTAATCTCCTTTGAGTCCCCGTGTACGAGTCTCAGGCAAGCCTCTGCCATATGCTCGACAGGTGTAATGCTTTCTTCAGGCGTGTCGTCAGTAATCAACTTGTGATGAACGACGCCCGGCGTTGCTACGAGACCTGGGGAAATCACATTAACTGATATGCCGTCTTCATAGACCTCTGATGCCAAGCCCGTTGTAAACCTTTCCAGTGCAGCCTTACACATTCCATAGACTGTGCCGCCTCTCCCGCCCAGATCCTTGGAAGGGTGTATTGCCGCGTGTGAAGATATGTTGAGAATGCGTCCTGAACCCTTCCTTTTCATCGAAGGGAGAATCAACTGTGCGAGGTGAAATGGCGCATAAACCTGAACGTTCAGCATCAGGTCGTAATGTTTTTGTTTGAAACTCTCAACCGAGTTGAAATAGGTCACTGCCGCGTTGTTGACCATAATATCAATCGGACCAAAAACCTGTTCTGTCTCCTTGACGAGATTAACGCGATGCTCCTCAATGGCAAGATCACACCTGATAGCGTGCGCTTCTCCACCGGCAGCAAGAATTTTAGCGACGACACCGTTGATACTGCCACCAAGCGCATGGTCGCCCTCTTCCACCGTTCTGGCTGACACGACAACTCTGGCGCCCTCCATGGCATATCGAAATGCAATCGCTTCGCCAATTCCACGACTAGCGCCAGTGACTACAGCCACCTGCCCCGCTAGTTTTCCATTTTTATTTATTGTCGCACTCATCGCGTTTTCCATTATTAAAGATTGAATATATGAAACTTGATTTTCGTGAAGCTAACAGGAATTTCTAGCGGAGGCAAAAGCGCGTTGTTCCAAATTCATGACCGAATACCCGATCTGAAACACCCAATGCCGTTAAGGAAATTGGATCCTGCAACACGTGATAGAGCAATCTGCGAAACCGAAGCTGCACACCTCAGAGGTGCTCATGCTCATCGATAGCATTTAAAAACAAAACGGTTTGCGTAGCGATGTCGACCACTCATGTCGCTCGCAGATAAAATTCTAATGATGGAAAAAGACGGGTACAAACTTCAGAGAGTTAGAGCAACGGTAAACGTCTGAATGTCATCAGACCGGCCGTGCTTTTTGAAAAACTAAAGTCCTTACTTCGATACAGTCTTGCAGCATTTAAAACATCCATTACAAATGCAGGATTCTTACCCGTTTACTTATGGGTGATTGCTTAATCAACAACATCGCTGTCATCCAACAATCCCAGCATGGTCTCGCTCGCAATTGCCGAAAGAAATGAATAGCATGATCCTGATATTTTTCTGCAAAAGAGATTTCCATGCATCAAATCGCTTTAAAAAAGGGTTGCCTAATATTCCTTAGTGCAGTCCTGCTCATTCTTTCACCCGTCGATAAAGCTTTTGCCTGGAGCGCAGATGGTCATCGCCTTATTTGTGCTATGGCTGAAGCTAAATTAACGCTGGAAGCAAAAGCAATGTTGTCCGAGACGCTACGAATGGGAGAGTTCTTGGACAATAATGCCGATGAAGATTTTGCTGAAGCGTGCTTGTGGCCCGACAAAGCCAGACACACGACCCACAAAGGCAGTTATGAAGAGCACTTTATTAATGTGCCTAGGTCCGCAGACACTGTGGACTTAGCCCGTGACTGCGAAGCTCTCAATTGTGTCGCTACAGCTATTCAAAAAAATCTCGTCTACTTATCTAGAGACGCACAGGGAACGCGTGAAAAAGCGCGTAAAGCTGCTGCGTTGCGTTTCCTTGCGCATTTTGTCGGGGATCTGCATCAGCCCCTGCACGTAGGCAACGGCGAAGACTGGGGCGGCAATAAAATCAAAGTGAATTGGTATGGTAAGAAAGCGAATCTACATGGCATATGGGACTATGAGATTCTGACGAAAGCCGGGATAACTTATCCTGACAGTCTCGAGTACCTACAAAAAATAGTGCCTGAAGACAACGAAAGCAACATGCTGGCTTGGATTCGTACTTCGTTTCATTTGGCGCGCAATATCGCCTACAAAGATACCGAGGGTGATCTAATAGTAAGCGGTGATACCTTAGGTGATACTTACTTTTTAAGGGCGAAGCCGATTGTTATTTCACAAATCAGCTTGGCTTCCCGTAGGTTAGCTTATTTATTAAACGAGTTGGCGGCCGGCACTTTAGATACAAATATTATGATCGTGCAATAACGTGTACCAGATAAAAGATTGATCAGTTTTTATCTGAAACTGACACCTTACTAGCGCGCTCATTTTCGGCCGCTCTTCGGGTTAATGGCAATATTAAGCTAAGCCAGATAGATGTTGCGACAAACGCTGTGGCTAGGTAGTAGTTACTCATTACAACCCCGAGATTTTGAAAGGCAACAATAACTACCGAGGAAGCGCCTTTACCTGCGCGGTACCCAAAGACATCAATAATTTCCTTCGCTCGATACCGTTCATCAAAAGACAGTGGTAAGTAGAGTAATTCTTTGGCGGCTCTGAAGATTGAATAATCGAATGCCTTGAATAGAAAGAAAGCAACGCCAACAGAGAACACTGAGGGCTCGTAAATAGCAAACGCAATGGCGATGACATGAATCAACGGCATTAGTATGTGGACCCAGCGAAGCGCAACGAAAGTTAGCAGTAAGGGAGTAATACAAAATTGCAGCAGCAAGACACTGGCATTGAGCGTGCCAAAAAACCTTCCTTGAAACTCAGTTTCTTCATCCGGACGACCATCAAACTCATTTGATAGCAGACCCTGGAATCTGTAGTCCAAGACAGCAGAGATAACTTGCGAAACTAGCACGATTGAAAGCAAATATAATAACATCGGGTTATCTTTAAATAATTCCCATCCCATTTTGCCGCGATTCTTTGATGCTTCCACCTGGGCAGGTTCACCAAATCGACGATAGGCATAGTTGGATAACGCCGCTGCAGGCAAGCACGTGAAAGCGGCAACTAGCACCATGTTTTCAGTACCGTAACTACCTGCACTCATACCAACCATCATGCCACCGATAGCGCCGCCGAGTCCTGCGATCCCGGTGATTGGGCCATTGACTTTCCTCGCGGTAGTAGGCGTCAGCGATGAGTTGATGTAGCTCCAGTACTGCTCAATTAGCAGCACAATGTAGAACTCTTTGAGCAAGTAAAGTGGCACCGTGATCCAATCAACACCCGTGAGCAGGACCAGGTAGCAGCTCAAAATAAGTAAACCTGAACCTAGAGAAGTCACCAGCAGTGTTCCCTGTGGTCCCAGATGATTCAGTATCCTGCTATAGATCCATACGCCAACGAACACAACTGCTGGCATCGCGGCCATCACTAGAGGCAAATTCTCTGCCCCATAAGCTGTTTTAAACAACACAGTCGCCGCAGAACGAATAAACTCGTAGCCAATGAGCGTAAACATAGCCGAAGCCGCCATTATCGCCGCCACCTGATATTCTCTTACCATTACTTCTGACTACCTCTGAACATTAAATCAGCTCTAGCTCGTCTTCCCATTAAAGCACCAAAACCTCGCTTGCCGGACCGTTCATTCCAAAATCACAATCATTCGTTGCATCGGTAAGTTTCGCACCGAGTTTTATCCCCCTATCTACCACTGCTTGTCGCAAACGACTGGGCAAGCCTAATCGAATATTGTGTTAATTATCTGTCGGCGTAAATTGCTCGAAGCGCAGAAAAACACCCGGTCCCAGAACACATGCAACATTGAATTTCACGACAAATTTTTCAACATCCCCAACAGCCTGCAAGTCGGATTTTTCAGCGGGCAAGTCACGGGGTCTGAAACAAATTGTCGTTGTTAAGCCATCATTCGTCAGATAGTCGTTGCTTATCCAACGGACGGCGGTTGAGTATTCTCATTTCCTACAACAGTTGCAATAGAGCAGCGTTCGCGTAGTTTCGGGCAACTATTGTATTCCCTATTGACTTCAGTGTCGCAAAGGCTCAGATTGCGATCTTTTTCAGCGGCTCGCACCCCATGACAACTCCTCAGGAAAAACCTGCCAACCCAAAATTTTCATCCGGTCCTACGACGAAGTTCCCCGGGTGGTCTCTCGAGTCGTTAAGCGCTGAAAGTCTTGGGCGTTCTCACAGAGCTAGCGCGGAAAAAGCAAAACTCAACAAGGTGATCACCGATAGCAAATCGCTATTGGGTATTCCGGAAGATTATGTTGTTGGCATAGTACCAGGATCTGACACCGGTGCATTCGAATTGGCAATGTGGAACCTTTTGGGAGAGCGCGCCGTCGAAATCCTGAGCTGGGAGAGTTTTGGCGAAGGTTGGCTCTCAGACATCAAAAATCAATTGGGCCTGAAAAACATCACGAGCTTTGCCGCTGATTACGGACAGCTGCCAGACCTCGCTAACGTTAATTGTAATAACGATGTCGTTTTCACTTGGAACGGCACAACTTCCGGGGTTAGGGTGCCTAATGGCGATTGGATTGCTGATGACCGGCAGGGATTGACCTTGTGTGATGCCACTTCTGCGGTTTTCGCGATGGAGATGCCGTGGCAGAAACTTGATGTGACAACCTGGTCTTGGCAGAAGGTGCTGGGCGGAGAAGGTGGACACGGCATGATTGCCCTCTCGCCCAGGGCTGTCAAAAGGTTGGAAACTTACACACCTGCTTGGCCGCTGCCAAAAATATTCAGGCTGACCAAAGCTGGCAAGCTCATTGACGGCATTTTTAAAGGTGCGACAATCAACACCCCATCAATGCTGGCGGTTGAAGATCAGCTTGCCGCGCTTGTCTGGGCAGATACTATCGGTGGGCTAGGTAGCCTTATCGATCGGAGCCAAAAAAATCTGGCTGTCATTGAGCAGTTTGTAGAAAACTCAGACTGGCTGGCATTTTTGTGTGAAGAACCGACACTCCGATCTACAACTTCGATTTGCCTGAAAATAGAGGATCCTTGGTTTACAAATGCAACAGACGATGAGCAGCGAAATGTAGTAAAACAAATGGGCGATCTTTTGGAGGCGGAAAATGTTGCCTATGATATCGGTGGCTATCGCGATGCTCCTCCCGGATTGCGAATATGGGGCGGCGCTACCGTGGAGACCGCTGACCTTCGGGCACTGATGCCCTGGCTTGACTGGGCCTATGCTTCTGTCAAAGGCTAATCATACTCGCACTTTTGCCTGTGAATGATCAGATCTTAAAAAGGTTCAGTATTTAGCGTCAAATAGAAGAAATGGAAGAAGATATACAAGCAGTACAGAGGGCCGCTGAGATCGCCAGTGAATTTGTGGTGGCGTACGGTTTCCAGTTTGTTGGCGCACTGATCATTCTGTTTATCGGGTGGAAAGTTGCTAATTGGCTGAGTAATCTAGTCCTCACTCTTTGCACTTCCCGCAATCTCGATATTACCTTGGCAAAATTCTTTGCCAGCATTACCAAAATTACCGTGCTTGTTTTTGTTGGCATCATAGCCCTTGGCAAGTTTGGTATCACCATTACACCTTTCATCGCAGCTCTCGGCGCTCTGGTGTTTGGCAGCACAATTGCATTACAAGGGCCCATTGGTAACTATGGTGCCGGTCTGACAATCATTCTGACAAGGGCATTTGTTGTTGGAAACACGATTCGGGTTCAGGGTGTTGTAGGCATTGTGAGGGAAATTAGACTTGCTCACACTCAGATTGTTAATGAAGATGGCGAAGTCATTACAATCCCTAATAACAGCGTTATCGGCGAGGTACTGGTCAATTCATTCTCCAATCTCATTGTTGAAAAAGAAATCGGTATCCACTACCACGGTAATCCAGAGATCGCTATTGAAGTGATTCTCTCAGCGATAGGCTCTGTCGAAGATGTAACGAGCAATCCGAAACCGCAGGTGGGCATTGACCGATTTGAAAATCACTCAGCGAGAATCGGTATTCGCTATTGGGTACCCACCGAAATCTACTTTGAAACAATGTACGCGACTAATCTCCAGATATTTAACGCACTCAAAACAAACGGGATTGAAGTTGCTTCACCCAAACAACTGGTTGAACTCTCACATACTTAAGTCCGGAGCAGCGAATAAAGCTCAGTTTGTCTGTTGCTGGTCAGATAATCGCTGATTTCCGCATACAAAACTCGCCGCGTCTCGAGTTGAGCCACCCGCACGCTTTGACAAAGCGTCTCCGCTTCTTACACCGTTTTACATGAAGGGTACGCGAACGCTTTCGTACAGTGGATCAAATACATACAATATGATCAAACAGCGCACTCTTTGGTCCCATTTCGTTATGAATCTATTTTACAGGCAAATTGTCCGGTTACTTAACCTTACCGTTTTTTGCTTAATGGCAACAGCTGCAAGCAGCGCAGAACCCTACATGCCAGAAACACATTTCCTAATACCGGCGGGCCCCGGAGGTGGCTGGGATGGTACCGCGCGAGGTTTTGGCGATGCCATGAGACGATCAGGCATTGTTGAAAATGTGTCCTTCGAAAACCTATCAGGTGGCGGCGGTGGACGTGCCATCGCGCGGTTTATCAAGACGGCAAGAACGCAGCAGAATACGCTGCTCATAAGTTCAACTCCAATGGTCGTAAGATCATTACAGAAGATCTTTCCACAGTCATTTCGAGACCTCGTTCCGATCGCTTCTGTGATTGCGGACTATAGTGCTTTTGTTGTCGCTTCAGATTCCGAGATCAGCAACTTTTTTGATGCCGCTGTGCTGTTCAAACAAAACCCCAGATCTCTTAAGGTTGCAGGTGGCTCGGTGCGGGGAAGCACCGATCATTTTATTTTTGCTCGCGCAATTGAATTAGCTGGGGGCAATCCAAGGGAGGTGGTCTACATACCCTACGACGGCGGCGGTAAAGCGATGGCCGGCATTTTAAGTGGTGAGACTCAGGTACTCTCAACCGGTATGAGTGAGGCCATCGCGATGAGTCGTGCAGGTAAAGTGCGAATTATTGCCATCACTGCGCCAGAGCGCCTGCCCGAGGTGCCGGGGATCCCAACTCTCAGGGAACAGGGACATGATCTTGTATTCGCAAATTGGCGCGGTTTTTTTGCTGTTAAGGGTTTACCGGAAGATACCTATACAAGCATGCAAAATACCATAGCAGCTGTTGTTAAGTCCGAGGAATTCGAACAAGTCAGAGCAAGGAACGGCTGGAGCCGATTTCACCAGTCGGGAGAAGCGTTCTATGGGTTTCTGGAGCAGCAGGAGGAAGAAATTGGTACCCTGATGAGAAAATTGGGTTTTTTAAAATCGCCCGCCAAATAATGATATTAGACTTTAATAAATATTGGTAAATGATTGATTAATAACATATATTCAAAGTCAGCAAGCTTATCCCTGTTAACCATAGCAATTGGTTATGGTGTTTTTGCCCAAGAGATACCGCTAGACTTCTGGTCGCTGGAAGCGCCAATAAATGCCCGCACACTGCCCTATCTATTAACAATCACCGGCACGATACTCGCATTTGTGCTTTCAGTCTTGTCGTTTCTTCCGCGTAGCGCCAGCGTGCAAGAGGAAAGCATTCCATCCCCACAAGGCAGTGATTGGTATTCATTATGTTTAATGCTGGTTTTGATGGCCACCTTCGCCATCTCGATCGAGTTAATTGGGTTTGTGTTAAGCAGTGTATTGCTCCTCATATTTGGATTTGTGCTCCTAGGTAGCAGATCTCCTAGCAAAATATTGTTGATTGCCGTACCACTTGTACTGTTTATTTGGCTATTACTCGATGCACTGGGCATTTATCTGGCGGAGGGCACCATATTCCTAACAACGCTGGAAATTAGAGATTTGAACAGTGTTTGACGGCATTCTACTGGGTCTACAGACAGTTCTGACACTTAACAGCCTGATGCTCGTATTCGCCGGTTGTGCGGCTGGCACAATCATTGGCATGCTACCCGGACTAGGCCCTATCTCAGCAATCGCGCTGATGATTCCTGTGACCTATGGTTTTGACCCTACCAACGGCATGATTTTGTTAGCCGGCGTCTACTACGGCGCGATTTTCGGCGGTTCAACCTCTTCTATTCTCATTAACGCGCCAGGTGTGGCAGGCACCGTTGCCACAACCTTTGATGGATATCCTCTTGCTCAACAGGGCAAAGCGGGAAAAGCACTGGCAACAGCTGCTTACGCCTCTTTCGTGGGCGGCACCATCGCGGCTCTGTTGCTTGTGCTGTTTGCGCCATACATGGCTGACCTGGCGCTGGGTTTTCAATCACCTGATTACTTCGCACTGATGCTACTCGGCTTATGCCTTGTCACGGCATTTGCCTCCCCGGGACAACACCTGAAAGCTCTGATGATGACTTGTCTGGGTTTGATGCTTTCCACGGTAGGAACGGATCTTACTGCTGGCGTGCAGCGTTTCACGTTTGGTCAGGCTGATTTGATCGACGGCATCAGTTTCTTGTTGCTTGCGATGGCGACTTTTGCACTATCTGAGGCCTTGATGATGGTTTTCCGGGGCGTACGAGCGGAAAGCAGCTCGCATACAGCCCCTAATCTACTCGACCACAATTCGCTATCGCTTGAGCCTGCTGAATTCAAGTCAATCATGCCAACCGTCTCTCGCTCATCGGTGTTGGGATTCTTTATCGGCGTGCTTCCCGGCGCTGGGGCAACCATTGCCTCCTTTCTTGCGTATGGTACGGAAAAGAATCTGGCTGCCTCTGCGAAAGAAGTTTCCTTTGGTTCCGGTTCTATTAAAGGGCTCGCAGCACCAGAATCGGCGAACAACGCCGCTTGTACCGGCTCTTTTGTTCCACTGTTAACGCTCGGGATTCCTGGTTCAGGCACAACCGCCGTGCTGCTTGGCGCGCTTATCGCGTACGGCATTCAACCCGGACCACAACTCTATGTCGATGAACCAAAAATATTTTGGTCGGTAATTGTCTCAATGTACTTTGGCAATATCATTCTTCTCGTGTTAAATCTGCCATTGATTCCGTATATCTCGAGACTCTTGCTTGTACCGAAAACCTATCTTGTACCTATTATCATTTTCTTTTCGTTGACCGGCGTCTACTTGGTCTCTTTTAACGTGTTTGATCTGTATCTGATGATCTTCCTTGCATTCATCGCGTTAATGCTTCGTCTTGGGGACTTTCCCCTAGCTCCTTTATTGCTCGGTTTTATTTTAGGTGGGATGCTGGAAGATAACTTAATCCGTGCGGTTACGTTAAATGATGGCCAGTGGCATTTTTTATGGCAGCGAGGAACAACGCTTACCCTGATGATTTTGTGTTTACTGGCATTGCTTTCCCCTGTGATACCCAAATTGATGAAATACCTGAAAACTGACCAACACACTTAGCACTTGTCTTTTTATCTACGCGCCAGTATCGTCTGCCCATTCTGACCTGATCACTGTCGAGGGCATGTTCATTGAAAATAAATGCTTTATAAATGCGCATCAGCGCGAGATCCTGACGTTTGTTTCATGCATATCTACATTGATAAAAGCGCTTAGTAAATCCCGTCTTCGACGCTTCCGTTTCGCGAATCATGTTCAACTTCAACCTGCTTTTACCGTGCATGAACTGCACAAGCCTTTGAGGGAAACACATATTGATATTGAATTCTCGGAGAAATTCGATTGAAGGAACACGAAAACGAAACGATCAAACAAATTGAAGAACAACTGACGCTTGGCCAACTTGGCTGGAAACCGTTTTTCCAAACTCAGCTGGCAGAATATCCGGATCATTTTCCCGCCAGAGTTGTGCGGCAAGACATGGACCGCTATCAGCTACTGGGCGCTAAAGGAGCGCTGGTGGGGGTGCTGCCCGGCAAAACACGTTTAACCACGTTCTCGAAGGCGGATCTGCCCAAAGTCGGAGATTGGGTCATGATCAAGAACTCCGAAGAAAATCGCGAGACAGGGCTTTTCGTCATAGAGCACACCCTCGCGCGCGTAAGTAAATTTTCACGGAAACAAGCCGGAGAGGTAAATGACGAACAAGTCCTCGCTGCAAACATCGACACAGTATTCATCGTCACAGGCCTCGACGAAAATTTCAATTTGAACAGGATTGAGAGATACCTCGTTATCGCTGCGGGCAGCGGTGCCGACCCGGTTGTTGTCCTCAGCAAAGCCGACCTTTGTGAGGATATTGCCAGCTATGTTGATCAAGTGCGCGAAATTGCAGGCGCGGCCCCGATTCACGTCGTGAGTGGTGTTACTGGCGTTGGACTGGAAGCACTTCGTGACTATCTTGCTGAAGGACAAACAGCAGCCCTGCTTGGTTCCTCTGGTGTCGGTAAATCTACGATCACCAACCATCTTCTTGGCTACGAGCATATATTAACCGGTGAAGTCCGCGAAGGAGATAGTAAGGGTCGACATACCACAACTTTTCGTGAACTCTGCCGTATTGACGGGGCAGGTATGGTGATCGATACGCCAGGCATGCGTGAAATTCAGATATGGAGTAGCGAGGAATCGGCAATACCCTCCTTCGAAGACCTGGATTCACTGATCATCAATTGTCGTTTCAACGACTGTCAGCATCATTCGGAACCCGGATGCGCTGTGAAAAAAGCAATTGACTCAGGACAGATTCATCCTGATCGATTAGAGACCTATCGCAAGTACCAGCGGGAATTAGGGCAAGCGGCCGAAAAACAAAGCGCTGGCGTGCGCGCACAGAAAAAGCTCGAACGAAGGAACTACACAAAATCGCTAAACAATAGCCCGAACAATAAAAGCTAGTTTCGCTAAATATTGTACGTACTCGTAAATAACATTCGAAAAAAAAGGAGCTTCACAGCTCCCCTTCTTTTCTCTTAAAACACGAATCTTTAATTTAAGCTTCAAGCATCTCTTTCAGAGCTTTCAGACGACGCTTCTCACCTCGGATATATGCAATATACTGCCGAGCACTCTTGGCTCTGTCCTTATCCTTAGCGGCCGCCCTGAAGGCAGCTGTTGCATCATCCCACTCTTTTAGCTGCATTAGAGAAATGCCCATCCAAAAGTTTGCGTCACTGTCTTGCCCTTCCTTTAAACCGCCCCTATCAAGCGCTTCACGGTAAGAAGCGGTCGCTTCCTTATGTCGATCTTCATTAGCAAGCGCCTGAGCAAGACGATAATGCAACTCGCCGTCGTCCGTGTATTTGGTCGCTTCCCTCCATGCATCAATCGCCCGCCCCATTTCCTGAGACATGGTGTATGACATAGCTAATAATCTTACGTTCTTCTCATTTTTTTCGATCAGCCCCTCGTTGAAACCTTTTTCCAAAACTCTCGCCGCTTCAAATGGTACCTCTGCATTCAGCAGCCTTTGGCTTAGCATCACGACTTCGGTTTCCTTATCGAACATACCCTGGGAGTAAGCTGCGTAATATGCGGACAGAGATTTGTCCTCCATTTCCTTTTCGGCGTACATCCCGGCTAGATGCATCCAGTATTGCTTTTTCGGATAAGCAACGATGAGCTTTTCAAGTACATTGATTACATTGTCAACATCCTTCAACTCATTGTAAATCACGACCTGGAAGTACCACCAATTTTCCTTGATGGTCTTGCCCTCTTCTATCGCTAGCCGTTCTACTAGGAGAATACTTTCAAGCGCTTTTTGGAAATTTTCAAGCTGATAGTAAGCCGTGGCCTTGATGAACGTCACCTGAGTATCGGTTTTTCCCTTTAGAGCCTCCCAACGCTCCATATAGTCGATTGACTTCTGGTACCGCTCCTGAGAGTAGTAAAGTTGAAACAATGCCCTTAACGAAGAAAGCTCCAAAGCCTCACTAATAAGCTCTTGCTTGAGCACATTTTCATAGGCTTTCATTGTGTTTGGCGTATCTTCCAATGTGTAATACGCAAACGCGAGCGTATTCCAAACCTGTGCCTTTTCGTAACTGTTGATTTTTCTTCGATTCAGCACCTCTAAAAGATCACTTACCGCCTGGCGGGGATTAGCAACAACATCGGGTCGTTCCTGCCCCTCCTCAAGTGGTATTGAGTCAGGATCGATCAGCAATTGTGCCTGCGCAATTGCTTTGTAGATCTTCTCCGTTAGAGGCGGCACTTTACGCGGTTTCTTCTTTTTTTCAGCGGCGTATAGAGCACCAGACTCGAATTGCTGCCCAGGTATGAGAGACACTACCGTTGGCAGCGCCCACAAAACACTCACTGCGGTAACTGTGCCTATAAAACTACTTATAAGTGATGTTTGCTTTTTCATTTCGCCTACCTAGTCTTCAGCTAACTCAAAGATAATTTTGTTCTGTACACCCGCAGTTTCAACAGGTTCACCGTCAATTACCTTGGGCTTGTACTTAAATTTCGCGGCAGCTTTTAAAGCTGCACGGTCAAAAACACCATTTGGATTGTCTTCGCACTGTCCAGTATTTCGCGCACTCGTGATCCAACCACAGTTATTCACCACGATAGGGTCTCTTACTGTACCTTGGCCTGTTACCGTAAACTCTACGATTACCCAACCGCTCATACCTCTGGATAAAGCGCGACGAGGATAGACCGGCTGAACCTTCACAATTGGTAAATAGTCACCATCGGAGATACCAAAACCACCGCCACCGACATCAACTGCTACACTCACATCGACATTTGACATGCTAAATGCGGTGCTGTCTACATTCGTTGTGAAGTTCTGTGGAGGCGTGTCGGGCGGAGGCTCATCAGGGGGTGGCGGCTTTTTGGGTTTGCGTTTCTTAGTTTCAACCATTTGATCTTGCTTAACGCGAACAAAGTCGACCATATTGCCCCCGACATCTTCGGTCAGCGCGCTATCCTGACTGGATATTAACGCCTGCATCAGATAGAAGAGTGCGATGGTCACAATTGCCCCTACAGCAACAGAAAGACCTAAACGAATAACCATACTCTTTCCCTCAACCTCTACTTGTTTTCGCCGGCAATTGCGACCTGGCTAATACCAATGTTTCTGGCAGCATCCATAATCGCAAGTACCTTTTCTACTTTCGATGTAATGTCTGCCTGAATCACGAGCCCGCCTTTTGGGTTTTCAGCATGCAGCCTTTCCATCAAAGGTCGAACGTTTCTGATATCCACTTTCTTTTTGTCGATCCAAACTGAACTGTCTGGTCCCACCGCGACGAGCAAAGAAACGGTTTTCTTCAACTCCGCAGTCTGAGTATCAGGTCTATTAACTTCAATACCTGCTTCCTTGATAAAGGTTGCGGTAACGATGAAAAAAATCAGCATAATAAACACCACATCCAACATGGGTGTTAAATCTGCTACTTTTTCATCTGATGATGAATTTTTTCTACTACGCATTTTTTAATCTCATTTGGATAATCCCGACTCCACCGGAAACCGGGTTTATGCTTAATGATCCATGGTAAGTGTATCTTCCATATAGTCTGCTTCAGACGCGACTTTCGGTGTAATAAACGTATTCGCTAGCACACCGGACAGTGTCGCCACCATACCTGACATGGTTGGGATAGTGGCGGCTGAGACGCCAGCAGCCATGGAACGTGCGTTACCACCAGAATAGGTCATCGCTTCAAATACCTGAACCATACCGGTCACAGTCCCCAGCAAACCCAGCAATGGCAGCAAGGAAATAAGCGTCTTAATATAACCCAGATTCGCGCTCAGTCTGACATTAACCTCAGAGATCAATCGCAAACGAATCATGTGCGCTTCCCATGAGGTACGCTCGACACGACCCTCCCAGTAGGTTAAGGCTTTCGCAACGTCTCGCTTATGTTCCGTGTTGATGTACCACAAACGTTCGAACAGTAGCACCCACATGACGAAGGTAGCGGCAGCGATGAGGAACAACACGTCCCCACCAGCCTCAAAAAACGTCCGAATTGCAATAGATATTGCATCCATAGTTTAGCTACCTGCTTTTTCAGCGTGCTCAGCGATCAATCCGGCACTTTGTTCGTTCAGAATATGCATAATTCCATTAGCTCTCGTAGAAACGATGGAATGCAGCAGTACCGTGGGAATCGCAACACAGAGACCCAATACCGTTGTCATCAACGCTGACGAAATACCGCCGGCCATAGTTTTAGGATCGCCCGTGCCAAATAGGGTAATCGCCTGGAAGGTTAAGATCATACCAATAACCGTACCAAGCAGACCGAGCAATGGGGCAACCATTGAGATGATCTTGATGAAAGAAATCCTTGCGTTAATTGCGGGCTGTTCCCTTAGAATCGCCTCATCAATTTTCAGCATCAGCGTTTCGGAGTCTACATCCTTATTATCATAATAAGTCTGGAGTACCCGTCCCAGTGGATTCTTGGGATCTGCACTATCGGCCTTGATTTGACGCTTAACCTTTCCACCGACCAGCGTCAAAGTGATGAACCGCTCGAGGGATAACAGTAACGCAACGATACCGAGTGCAATAATCGTGTAACCGGTCTCTTGACCCTGCTGAATACGTTCTTCAAGAGTAGGAACCTGAATCTGCAGCGCCAGCAACTGACCACGTGTTGGGTCTAACCCAAAAGATGTAAACCCTGAGGTTGCGCTTGTTAAGGCAGTAGCAGAATCGACATAGCGTCCGGCCGGCTGTCTTGGCAGTTCTTTCACTATCTGGTTAGCAATATCATAGGTGACATACTCGCCATTACTGATCAGGTTGTAGTTACCAACCCGGATGACTTCTGCTTCTATCACTTCACCATCGACTTTATTGATTTTTGTCGTGAACTTCGTGACCTTGGCTGACTCTGTCATTTCACGCTGCAATTCAAACCACAAACGCTCAATCTCTTCGATGCTCGCTAGCTTTGAGCTTCGACCCATGGATGCAGCAAACTCACCCAACCATTCTCCACGACCTGGATATTCAGCACTGACCAGCGAACCTTCTAATACACCGCGCGTGTCACCACTGACTTGTTGAAGCACACCAAACAATTCACGCAGCGAACCGAGACGCTTTGCGAGCACTTCCTGAAGACTAGCTAGGCGCTGTTCGTTATTCTCAAACGTTGTTTCAAGACGCTCACTTCGCGCCTCTTCTCTGCGCTGCTCAGCTTTAGCATTATTCAATGCTTTCTGCTGTGAGGCCTTGTCAGCAATGAAGTCACTTTCGCGCTTCTCGTTAATCTGCTTGTTGACGACTTTGCCATCACGTACGAGCTGCAAAAGCTCTGCAAGTGATTTGGCTGGAATTTCATCCGCAGCTTGGACATTGATACTAAACACAAGCCCGAGAGATACTATTACTGTAAAGATATTTTTCATTGTTATTCTCCCGGAGCCGCAACAGGTAATTGAACCAGACCTGCGGTCTGGGTTTTACGAGCGATTCTGATCCCGTCTCTTACCCCAGAGCGAAACTCGTCACCGACAATGACCCATTCTCTTGCATTGTTATCCCAAACGCCGGTTGTCGCTGCATCGGGTGTCTGGAACACAAGTGACACGCGACCCCACTTCAGCAGATCTACCTGTCTGTCCTTGCCATCAAGCTGAATGACGTCGGTGTAGGCTTCTATCGTGGAACCGTAGGAATTTTCCACTTGATAAGCCTGAAGCACCTGACTGAATTTTTCAGATACTGCAACATCCGATCGATCAAGCGTATCTTTCAGAAAAGCAATTCGATCTTGGCGCTCTTTCATCAGGAACGGAATATCAAGACTTACAAACTTGTCTAAGTTGTCGATCATTCTTTCAATCAAAGGACCGATTTGTCGTTCGATCACTGTCACGTTATCGATGGAATCGTTCAGCTCAGCCATTTCTGCCTCTTGATTCCTGATTAGTCTTTCCTGTTGCTGGTTATAAACTTTTAAACCATCAACCACTTTCATGACCTGCTTGTACTGTGACAAAAGGTCTCTTGTCTGATCAGTCAACTCGTCAATTTTGAGTTGTGATTTGCGTCCGTCTTGCGTCGTATTGGCGCGAACCCCAAGAACTTCTTCGAGGGACTGCGCAGACACTACGCTTGTTGAAATGATAGCCAGGAAGGCGACGGCGATTGCCAAAACTCCCCGTCTCATCTGATGCTGTTTCATGCTGATACCTACTAGGAATTGTTGCTCTTTATAATTTTTTTAATAGTCCACAATTTCTCAGTCACGAAGACACCCGTTGACATCGCGTGTGAACTATCAACGGCCACAGGATGTAGAAGCACCACGGGTTTGTCAAGACGATCACGTCCAAATTGACAGATTACTAAAGATGATTTCAAACCTTTTTCAATTTCGGTTTCATTTGAGGCCTTATCTCGATTGTCAATACTTTAATTGCCCCAAAAACACGCGCCGTCAATGCGAACGCATTGACCCTCAAATTGGGTCAAAACTGCTAAAAAATCAGGTTAATGTTCATGTGGGTCTAGAAACGATCGTAGTCACCCCGAGCTATGATGCCGCTGCTGATATATCACTCTTGTTAATCACTATATCGCCTTCACCAAGTAGCTGCCATCGAGGTCCCCGATGGCATTTTCACTACATACAACTGCTCTGGCATTTGGACCATCAAAGTATTTTGTGGCCACGCGTTTTACGTCCTCGACAGTAACTGCGAGAATCCGCTCGCGCTTTTCTTTAAATGAAGCCAGGTCACGACCCAGTAATTGATTATGAAATGTTTTTCGCGCATCACCTGCAGGAGAGCCAGGCGCATCCATACTGCTGATCAAGCCGAGTATTGCTTCCTCAAGCGCGTCAAACTTTAACGCTGTACCTTGGACCCATTCCAGCGCCTTTCCGAACGCCTCAAACGTTTTGACCAGATTTGGGTCACGGTAAGAGTAAAACCTGAAAATACCATTTGCGGCGTCATATCCAGCACCGCCGCCATAAGCGCCACCTTGCTCTCTGATCGCCTTATGCAAGTATCCGTTACTCAACACACCAGCCAGTACAGATAGCGCAGCTGCATCGACATGATTTTCAGGCACCGCCGGGTACACCGAGGCACAGAAGTTTACCTGAGTCGCTGTGGTCCAACATTGCCTAGTTTCCGGGGCGGCAAAGGGAATCGAGACCTGTTGCGTGTCATCGCCGCTTAAAGGCGGTGATCCCCACAATTGCGCCAGAATGGTCTCTGATTCAGCAAACTGATTATGCTCACCGACAACCAGCAGCCTAGGATTCATCGAAACAATTCGCTGGTGAATTGCGCTAAGTTTTTCAATGAAATTTGTGAGACCTATCGGGTCATCGAGAGAATCATCTAAACGTTTGAGATTCTGTAAACCTGCAAAGCCGGTCAAATGATAATTAAGTCTACTCACTGGTCGAAAAACGCTCGATGCAGCGCTCATGGCAAGGCCATGTGCGTTATTGATCACGCTTGATTCCATACGGATCCGTGAATGCTTAACTAAATCTCGTATACGCTCTGATTCGGCAAAGTTGGGTTTCAACCAAGTATCCTGAAGCAACTGCATCATTTCAGCTCGCTGCGGATTCAGTGTTTTGCTCGACATCGTAAGGTGAGCCTTGGCAACATCCGGATTATCGATCGCACTGCGCACTGAAGTATATGCGCCGATGCCACCGGTTTGACTATGCTGAAGATGCTGAGTTTCAAGATACCCGCGTCCCGCGGAACCAATCTCGGTTACTGTCTGAGTATAAAGCGGTAGACACTGAAATAAATCAGCGCTCAACTCTGGCATTGGAGTGATAATCTGGCAGTAGGTTAGCCCGTTGGAACCAACATCATAGCGATCCAATTTCATGCCATTGCTCAACTTGCATGAAGTGCCCTCGGGCAGAACGACTTCCTCAGGAACATTTTCGATGCCAACCCGCGGTAATAACTCAACATCGTCCGGTTGCTCCTGACGATGCTTTAAGTCGTCGGATAACGTCACAATATTTTGTCGTTCTGTTTCGGTCAATGCGGCCCTGATGGCCGCTAACCGCGCAACTTCCTCCGACGTTACTTTCGCATTAAGTTCAGGATCTGGTGCTAACACCAGTCGAACGCGGTGAGGGTTATCGAGCAAGAGCTCCTGCACCAAACCTTTAATAAAGTTAGGATCCTGGACCTCTTGTTTAAGCTTATGCAGCACTGGCTCCAAATCTAACAAAGCAATCGGGTCTCCACGATGTACCACTGCCGACAAACAAGAAAAGATGAGTTGCAAACCAAAAGGATAACCATCACCGCCAATTTCTCTCTGACTCAATTCTAGTTGATGTAGGCATGCTTCAAGTTTTTCAACCGCTATACCATCTCGGGCAACACCCTCAAGGGTTGAAAGTATCAGCGTTTCGATTTCGTCAGCGTTGTCTGAGTTACAACCCTCGAGGCCACACATAAAGCTCATTTCACGATTTGATTCTTCTAGCCCACACAGGGGCGATGCGGCAGATGCGAGATCGGTGGTTTCCATCGCCAACCGAAGCGGCGAAGCACTAGTATCCAACAGAACATCAGACAACAAGTGGCATCTGAGCAATAAATCCAAGTCGATGCTTGGTCCGAGTAACCAGGCCATGACGAGATGACTTCGTTCAACCTCAACGCCTTCGTGCTCGGATTCAACGCCAACGCCTCTTTCAACTGCATAGTATTCCTGCACTCGCTTAGGTCGCTGAAACCGGTCTTCGAGTCCAGCTTCGATTTTCAGCGCGCTGGCCTCGAACCGCGACAACGCCTTGTCTTCGAACGCCTGTTGTAACTCGAAGGCAGACCTGTCGCCAAACGTCATGAACATCGCATTTGAAGGGTGGTAATGCGAGCGGTAAAAATCCATCAGATCATCGTAAGTTAGATCGGGTATGCACTTCGGATCACCGCCGCTATTAAAATGGTAAGTCGTGGTTGGGAAAAGATGTTTCTTCAGCGTGTCATATAAAACGGAAATGGGTGAACTGACGTCACCTTTCATTTCGTTGTACACGATCCCTTTATAAGTTAACGCAGAAGCGGTGTTGTTGGGTTCTTCAAATTCAAACCTGTGCCCTTCCTGAGCAAAATCCAGCGGGTCGAGCCGAGAGAAAAACACCGCATCAAGATAGATCTCAAGCAGGTTGTCAAAGTCTTGGGCATTCTGACTGGCAAAGGGATAAGCGGTGTAATCACTTGAAGTGAAGGCATTCATAAAAGTGTTGAGTGAACGCCGTATCATCAGGAAGAAAGGGTCGCGTACTGGAAACTTCTCGCTGCCACAGAGAACCGTGTGTTCAAGCATGTGGGCGACACCGGTTGAGTTCATGGGCACTGTTCTGAAGGCAACCATGAACACGTTTTCCTGATTGGGGGCATCCAAGTGATAGTGTCTTGCACCTGTCACCCGGTGTTCAAACTCATTAACCGTCAAATCAAGAGTTTCGAGACGTTGGCTACGGAGCAGCGCAAACGCTGGATGTGTCTTTGTTTGTGGCAATTGATCAGCGACGCTCATAAAAGATGGGCACCACCATCAAGGATCATATGTTCTCCCGTGATAATACTGTGGCCATCAATGAAACTGACAATCGACTCAGCGACAGACTCCGCAGTGCATGTTCTGCCCAGAGGTGCTTTTGCCTCAAGCGCCTGCAGCATCTTTTCGTAAGTTTCTGCGCCAAGTCCCTGTTCAAGCCACTCGCCCTGAATAAAGCCCGGGCATACGGCGTTGACCCTGATCTCCGGCCCCATGACCCTGGCCAGAGATTTAGTCATTGTTAACAACGCGCCCTTACTTGCGGCATAGGCAATTGAACTGCCAACTCCCTGCACGCCGGCAATTGATGCAACATTGACCACGGCAGCATCCTGACTGGCACGCAACGCTTTTTCAGCAGCCCTGATCATTTGATAGGGCCCTACAACGTTGACACCATAAATATTAAAAAAGTCATCTTTCTCTAGACCCGCAAGATTTCCATGGGCGTTAAATTTTGTGATGCCAGCATTGTTAACGAGGACGTCAATACGGCCAAATTTCTCCAGCGCCTGCCCAACAATGTTTTTGCACGCGTTATCGTCAGCAACATCTCCCTGGCAAATTAACGCTTCAACCCCCAAAACCTGACAAGCTTCAGCCGCTTTTATGGCCCCGTCGTGGTTAGAAGCATAATTAATGACAACATTAGCGCCTTTTTGAGCTAACAACTTTGCCGTCGCTGCACCTACACCGGAGGAAGACCCTGTAACAATAGCGACTGCACCTTTAAGATTCATATTTTTACCCTCATTCCATCGAACTGCCCAAGTGTTAAACCCCGTCGGGATTTTCTTTCTTGAAGTTATCCCAATATTCCTTGATCGTCTCTTTCATTTCTCCGTGAAGCATAAGCATCGCAAATAGGTTCGGTAAAGTCATGAGGCCGATTGTCACCGCTGACAACAACCAAATCAGTGAAGTATCTGCTATCGCAGCGATGAAGAAGCCGACGACATACGCGATCCTATAGGGAAGCACAGCTTTGAGCCCGAATAGATAAGTCGTGGCGCGGTCACCATAGTATGACCAAGCTACTGCCGTTGAAAAGGCAAATAACATGAGTCCAATCGAGACGATGTATTTCCCAAAGTCACCAAAGTAACCTCTGGTAAATGCCACAGTTGTCAATTCGACGGAATGAATCAAAGATCTACCTCGAGCTGAGACTTCCGTGCTGACACTGCCATCGGCCACCTCGATGGTGCCAGAGTAAGGTGCTCCATCAACATGAAAGCGCACATCTTCTGCAATAGACCGATTATGGATCACCGTCAATCCCATCAGATCTGGCACCCCGGCTGTAACTTCTATCGCTCCGCTAAAGCTCACAACTGTATCTTCATCAGAGAAATTGAGGTGTTTGAATAATGCTTTTCGATCAATTTCGTTTGTATCGGCATAGGTGCCTTCAACGATTTCCATATCAAATGACTGAAAATCATTTTCAAACTTCTCAGTCCACACACCTGAACTCAGAATCACAAGCCCTGTAATCGTACATATAATAATAGTATCGATAAAAGGCTCCAGGATAGAAACCATACCCTCCGAGATTGGCTCATGGGCTTTTGCTGCTGCGTGGGCAATTGGCGCAGAGCCCTGCCCCGCTTCGTTTGAAAACAACCCTCGATTAACCCCACGATTGAATGCATAGGCAAATGATGCGCCAAGAAATCCGCCGGTTGCGGCAGACCCAGTAAAGGCATCACTGATAACTGCCATAAATGAGGGGCCAATCTGGTCGATATTCATAAAGATGACGCTTAAGGCCCCAACCAGGTAAAGCAAAGCCATGGTTGGTACAATTCGCTCTGCAACCTGAATGATCCTTTTGACGCCACCTATAATGACGAACCCGAGCGCAGCTGCCAGCACGAGCCCTGAAATCCAAGTGGGGATGCCGAATGTCGCCTGCATTCCTGATGCCATGTTATTGCTCTGAGGCATACTGCCACTACCAAAAGAGCTGATCACAACGGCTGATGCAAAGATCACTGCCAGCCATTTCATATTGAGCCGGCGTTCCATCACATACATTGGACCACCCACGATATGGCCTTCTTCGTCTTTGCTTCTGTACTTGTGGGATAAAGAGACCTCAACGAACTTGGTTGTCATGCCGAAAAATGCGGTCATCCACATCCAAAACAAAGCCGCAGGGCCACCCAAGTAGATGGCAAGGGCAACTCCACCGATGTTACCGGTCCCAACCGTGCCGGAGATTGCTGTGGTTAACGCTTGAAAATGCGTTGCATCACCTTCGTCTTCTTTCCTGTCATATTTTCCCTTAACAATCCGCCAGGCATGATTAAAAAAGCGTATTTGTGGGAACTTCAGGTAAATGGTGAAGAAGATGCCCGTGCCGAGAAGCACAAATGGGAAATAGAGGGCTGAGCCCATTAGACTGTCTAAAAAATTGAGTAAACCGGTTAGCGCTTCCAAATGGCAAATCCCTTCTGCTTTTATTGTTTTATCTTTGGTTTTCCTGTGCAACGAAACCGGAAAACCGCCCTCGCCGAGTCAAAGCCCACTCTTCCTAAAAGAGCGGGCTCGACCATATCAAATTAACAACATATTGGGTAGAAATGTGCCCCAAGAGGTTACACGGTGATTACAAGCTAGTGACCTCTTCTCGCATGGTCACGAATTCCTCAGCTGCAGTCGGGTGAATGCCGACCGTCGCGTCGAAAATTGCCTTGGTCGCGCCGGCTTTCATCGCGATGGCGACACCTTGAATGATTTCACCAGCCTCTGGACCCACCATATGAACGCCAACCACAACATCAGTTTTGCGATCAACAATAATTTTCATCATGTTCTTTTCATCGCTACCACTGAGTGTGTGTTTCATTGCTCGATAGATTGATCGGAAGACGGCAACATCACCATATTTGTCGCGCGCCTCTTGCTCGGTTAAGCCTACCGTACCGATGTTCGGCTGACAGAAGACGGCGGTAGCTATGTTTTCGTAATCCATCTTGGTTGGGGTGTTCATGTACTGAGTCTTTACAAATGTCATTGCCTCTTCAATGGCGACCGGCGTTAGCTGAACTTTGTCTATGACATCCCCCAGTGCATAGATTGAGGGAACCGAAGTCTGATAATAGTCATCAACAATAATCGCTCCATTCTCTTTGCACTTCACATCGACATTTTCCAGTCCGATATCGTGTATCGCCGGCACTCTGCCTGTTGCGTAAAGCACAATATCAAATTCCTCAGTCCTGCCTTGGTCAGGATGTTTTTCGCTCTCACCGACTTGAGTGATTGGCTCTTTGAAAGTCACTTTCAATTTACCGTTCGGGCGTTTTTCAACTTTCTCCATATGAGAATTAAAATGGAGATTGATATCTTTTTTGTTCAACTCGTCTCTTACCAACTGCCGCACATCCTCATCAAAATGTCGGAGAAATAGGGAGCCGCGATAAGATAGATGACTTTCGGCGCCCAGACCTGCAAAAATGCCTGCAAATTCGACGGCTATGTAACCGCCGCCGACAACGAGCACGCGCTTCGGCAATTCATCTAGAAAGAATGCTTCGTTAGATGTAATGACCAGATCATTGCCTGGAAAGTCCGGCACATAGGGCCAACCTCCGGTTGCGATGAGTATTTTTTCAGTCGAAACAACCTGGTCACCGATGGAGACATGGTGTTCGTCTACGATTCTAGCTCTACCATCGAAATGAGATACGCCGGTTGAATCTAGCATGCCGCGGTAGATGCCGTTCAGTCGGGATATCTCTGTGTTCTTATTTTCGATTAGTTTCTGCCAGCTAAAACTAGGGTTTACTTCATCCCAGCCGAATCCCCTAGCATTTTCATAATCCTCTGAAAAGTGAGAAGCATAAACCAGTAATTTCTTAGGAACGCAACCGACATTGACGCAGGTGCCGCCCATATAGCGATCCTCAGCGGTAGCGACTCGTTTTCCCTGAGCCGCGCTCATTCTGGCTGCTCTAACGCCACCGGAACCCACGCCGATGACAAAAAGGTCATATTCAAATTCAGACATCTAAAACTCCGTAACAAATCCAACCTATAGCAAGTGACATTAAATCACTCACTTGCCAAACGGACTGGGATTGTCTCACAATTATCTCTATTGAAATCCACATGCCATTAATTTGCTGAAATGAAATTTAAATTAACGCCATTTCGACCATCCGAGTTAGCAGATCAAATCAAAGGAGAAATAACACTTACCGGGAATCGACTCAGTTGTCGTTTTATCATTTCACCTTGTTCCGAATCGATCAAATGGCCCGCACCCTCTAACAAGATTTCGTCGAAAACAGAATCAGACAGACATCACAAGCTGTGGCAGCACACTTGTTTTGAGTTGTTTCTGGGTATGCCGGGAGAACCCGGGTATATCGAGCTGAATATTGCATCGAATGGCAATTGGCAATGTTATCAATTTGATGAAGTCCGCGAAGGTATGCAGGTTTCGGAAATGCTTAATTTGGAAAGTAGCGAGTTTACACTGAACGGAAGTATCGCTAACTTTGATTTCACGCTGGCACACAGCTTTCCAATCGACGCTGCAACACAGATCAAAACCGGTATTTCGGTTGTGATTGAAACGCAATCAGCCGATAATCCAAGTTCCAAAGAACTCCACTATTACGCGCTGGCTCACCTTGGGCCTCATCCGGATTTTCATCGTCGTGACGCCCACATCATTCAACTTACAGCGGATCAATTATGAGCTTTTGCTTTGGTATTGATGAGTTACTTAACTCAGCATCACAACTTTCTTACCTAAAATCAAAGCGAGTAGGCCTAGTCGCTCACCCAGCTTCGATAACCTCAAAGCAAGAACACACGCTGGATGCGTTGATCGCGAAAGGTCTAAAACCTGACTACGTATTTGGTCCACAGCACGGCATGCGAGGAGAAAAGCAGGACAACATGATCGAGACCGATGACTATTTCGATCCTGTACACCAAATTCAGGTAATCAGCCTTTATGGAAAGCATAGAAGACCGACCTCGGAAATGCTTGAACCGCTAGATATTATCCTTTTCGACCTGCAGGATATCGGTTGTCGTATTTACACCTACATAGCGACCATGATGTATTTCGCCGATGCTTGCAGTGATAATGGTGTTGAGCTTTGGATTCTCGACCGGCCAAATCCGGCAGGTCGGCCGCTTGATGGTCTGGTACTCGAATCCGGACATGAAAGCTTCGTTGGTAGCGCAGAACTACCTACTCGCCATGGATTGACGATTGGGGAGCTCTGCAACTGGTATTGCGATAATAAAGCACCCGGTTGTAACAGGACCATCGTTGAGATGAAAGGCTACACGCCGAATCAGTTACCGGGGTTCGGTTGGCCGACAAACGAGATAACATGGGTAAACCCAAGCCCTAATGCTGCTAGCCTTAATATGGCGCGCTGTTTTCCAGGAACTGTGTTACTCGAAGGTACAACACTTTCAGAAGGTCGCGGCACAACGATTCCGTTGGAGGTTATTGGCGCACCTGACTTCCCAGCAACAGAGGCGCTTGAGTTACTGAGAACACATAGACCAGATTGGTTAGCAGGGGTTTACATACGCCCCTGCTATTTTGAACCAACATTCCACAAGCACGTTGGTCAAATGTGCCAGGGTTTGCAAATACACACGGATTTTTCAGGCTATGGTCATGGCGAGTTTGTGCCCTTCCGATTAATAGCAGGATTACTCAAGAGTTTGAGACTACTAGTACCCGACTATCCCCTATGGCGCGATCATGATTATGAATATGAACTTTCCAGGCGCCCAATAGATGTTATTAATGGAGGTTACTATCTTCGCGAATGGGTTGACGATATGGACGCAAGTTTTTCCCAACTGGAGAACTTGCTCGTTCAACAGCTAGCGAGCTGGGATAAAGAGCGCGAGCCATTCTTACTATACTGAATAGGTAGCGATGACAGCGTCATTGTGGTCGTTGAAAGTTTGATTCATTGAGCAAACAACTAGCCAGAGTCACAAGCTTGTACTGTTATTGAGCCATCTTCTCAAACAAGCTCACTGGTTTCTGGCGAAATCGGCGCGCAGCCAGATAAAATGATGGTATTTCTGTCGCGGGAATCGGATAAAAACCAGCAAAGCCGTGGCCGACTCTTCCCAATATTCTCGGGCTTTATTCTCAAAGACTTTGGCGGGATGCTTATTATTGCAGTTAACGCCAGAGCCTTTGTAACAAGTCGCCATCCCGGTTAGTCTCTAGTACTATAAGTACATGGATGACCATCTGAAAAACATTAGCCCTTTTCCCTCTGCGAAAATAGCGGTGCTCGGAGGTACATTCCTCAACGACTTACTATTCGGTACTGACATTCTAAAAGGCTATACCGAAGTCAAAACCCCGACAGGTACCTCTCCACGAATTTACTATGGTGAGAGCACAGAAATACCTTTCTACTATGTGCACTTTCATGGCGAAGGAAAGTGGCTTGAAACCTGGATAGCACTTAGGGACCTTGGCGTCACGGAAGCAATTGGCGGTGCAACTGCAGGTGGTATTAATCAGTTACTCAAAACCGGCGATTTTATTATCCCTAGCGACTTTTTAGACAAGAACGTCGATCGGGTGTCAAATATTCCCGTCGAATATCTGGCTGACCCGCGCCATGCCTTGTGTCGTTTCAATCCTCCTTTCGATGAAACGCTGAGAAAACTATTGCTGGAAGAAACCCGGTCGGTTATTCGAGCTGATACTACGCTGCCCGATATTAATGTCATCGATGGCGGGGTTGTACTTCAATCAAGGTTTGGTCGATTCGAAACGGTTGCTGAGATCGATGGTTATCGGCGGGAAGGCGCTGATCTCGTTACTCATAATTTGACCACAGAAATTGTATTCGCAAGACAACTGGGCATTCATTTTGCAGCACTGAATGTGATCAGCAACCCCGCTGAAGGCGTTGCACCATGGACCCTCGACTCACTAACGGATGTGTATAGGCGTCTAAATCCTATAAGCTGGAATATTCTCGAAGGGTTATTACCACGAATAGCCGCGATTCCCACTGATAAAGAGCGCACGCTGGTTGGCCAACGTGAGCATCCTCCACTTAGTTATCTCGACGCGATAAAAGATGACAAATAATCTGACAATAGTACCTCTAACAACCTCATTGGGCGCAGAAATACGGGGCGTCAATTTGGCCGAGGTACAGCTTAAGGATGTTGCTGATTTCGTTGATTTACTCAACCTGCACAAAGTTCTTTTCTTCCCTGATCAATCTTTAACGGTTGATCAGCATGTCGCGTTCGGCGCACTGTTTGGAGAGCTTCAGGGGCATCCCCATTATGAAAACCCCATCACCAAACATGAGCAGATATTTGAACTTGCGGCGAGCCATGGCGGTGTAGCCGATGAATGGCATTCAGATATCTCTTTCAAACCATCTCCTGCGTTGTACTCCATCCTGAAGATGGTTAAGTGTCCCGCAATCGGCGGAGATACAATATGGACGAACCCTGAAGCAGCTTACGAGGCGCTGACTCCGCCCCTGCGAGCGTTATGTGACGGTTTATCTGCATTGCATACCGCCGAAGCACACGGTCGCCCAGAGGTCATGGCGGTCCATCCCGTCGTGCGAATTCACCCTGATACAGGAAAGCGCAGCCTATTTGTGAATGAGCATTTCACAAAAAGGTTAGTTGAAATGAGCATCGAGGAAAGTAATTATTGGCTAACATACCTTACCCGCTGGGTAGGCAAGACGCGCTTTTCCGTACGCTACCGCTGGCAGGCTGGGACCATTGCAATGTGGGATAATCGCTGCACCCAGCACAAGGTGCTTAATGACTTTTCTGAGGAGCGTATCATTCAAAGAGTGACCGTCATGGGTGATCAACCTGAGGGTGGGCAACCGCAATGGCCGGCATATACAAGCAGTCTGAATGCGAGTGACACCAGTCGGTATGATGCGCCTTTGTTGGAATATTTCGCTAAAGCATCTGACATTGAAAACAACTGAGTTTAAAACGGCAAGATGTGTACTGAAATGGGACGATCGCTATTTATTAGTGGTTCACAGAGGACAATTACGCGCAAGCAATAAATGGGGTTTACCGGGAGGTCATGTTGAACCCGGGGAAAATGGCGTTGAAACCGTCAGGCGAGAACTGGAAGAAGAATTATCGATAAGTCCTAGCGAGTTTACGATGATTGGAGATTTTTATTATAAGCGTCACCATCATCGAATTTACGGTGCGGAAATCACCGAGCCGATTGCAAAATATAATCGTCGCGAGCTGCATAAAATTGCTTGGTTTCCATTAGCTTCCGTGGAAGCTTTAGCGCTTCAAGATGAACTGCATGCCGGCTATGAAGCAAATGCCATCACAGCATTCAATGCCATCAACTCGCAATAAACCAGCTATAAAAGTACTAAATTTAGATAATACGCAACACAAGCCTGTGATTATCATTATGACTAAATACAAAATTGCCCTCCTCATATTAAGCATTTTGCTTGTTATCTCTGCCCTGATCGTGGATAACCGACGCAATCTGATTGCCAACTTGATGGCCTTCAGCGGTGGAGAACCGCCGCCTCTACTTGAACCAACGGACGAACTACCAACGACGCTAAGGCCAGATGATTACTTCACCATTGACGAGATTGCGCCGAACACCTTTGCTCTTGGAGAACCGCGTTACTACCAACAAAATTACAGCTATTTAGTTGTTGGCAACAAAAAGGCATTGCTGTTTGATGCTGGACCAGGTATCCGAAACATTCGAGAAATAGCAGAATCATTAACAGAATTGCCAATCGTATTTCTCCCTTCACATTTTCATTTCGATCATGTCGGGAATGGTATCGCGTTTAACGAACGTGCGGTTGTAGATCTTCCCTACTTGCGTGAGCGAGCTATCGGCAATGAGTTAACTTTTGCAGAAATGGAGCACTTGGGTGCTATCGAGGGCTTTGAAACCCCAACCTGGACTGTCGATTACTGGTGGAAGCCGGGAGATGCCATAAATCTCGGTGACAGAACGGTTTATGTGGTTCACACGCCAGGGCATTCTAAAGAGTCTATTTCCCTGTTGGATACCGAAAATCAACTGCTATTGACGGGAGACTATCTCTATACCGGTCCTTTGTACGTATATTTTCCGGGTGCAAGTATGCAGGATTATTTAGACACAGCGAGTTTCTTGCTGGCAGAAATACCTGATCTACGTTACTACGGCGCTCATAGAATATCACCACCCGGGCCGCCCCAATTATCGCAACAAGACCTCGTGGATCTGAGGAAATCTTTAGAACTTATTCGCGACGGCAAACTTCAGGGTGAAGGATTATGGCCAACTGAGTACATCGTAAATGAAAACATCACAATATTGGCAGATCCTCGATACCTTCAGGATTGGACCGAATAGATATTTACAGCGCAGCTTACTTGCCCCTTAAATAGTCCTGCCACTGTCTTCCCAATACTTATCGCGCAAGAGCCTCTTCAACAGTTTACCTGTCGGATGGCGCGGCAACTGATCTTCATAGTCAACTGATCGGGGGACCTTAAATCCGGCGAGGTGTTCCCTGCAATGACCGATCAGGTCCTCGGTAAGTTGCTCGGAGGCTTGAACCCCATCTACAAGTTCGATCGCAGCTTTGACCTCTTCGCCAAATTCTTCATTGGGAACGCCAAAAACCGCAGCGTCCATCACGGCTGGATGATCAATCAATGCGCCCTCAATTTCGGCAGGATAAATATTGACGCCGCCGGAAATAATCATGTCGATCTTACGATCGCTCATAAACAAATAGCCATCTTCGTCTAGATAACCTATATCACCGAAGGTGAAGACCCCGGGTTCGAGATGGGCATCTGATGTTTTCTCTGGGGCATTATGGTATTCAAAATCTGACCCCATCAAATTCTTAACATACAAAGTCCCTGATTCACCCGCAACAGCATGAGAACCATCTTCCTTAACCACAAGTACTTCCATGATTGCGACGGGTTTGCCCAATGTACCCGGGCGGGATAACCAGTCTGCAGAGCTGACGGTTGTCACGATGGAGCCTTCAGTCGAGCCATAGTATTCATTGATCACAGGCCCCCACCATTCGATCATCCGCCGCTTGATCTGAGGCGGACAGGGAGCGGCGCCGTGCCAAACCGCACCGAGGCTGCTACCATCGAATGCCTTCCGAACACCATCTCCTAGTCTCAGCATACGAGTGAACTGGGTTGGTACCAAATGTGTGTTTGTAATCTGATACTGATCAATCAGTTTAAGCACTTCTTCGCCGTCAAATCTGTGTCTCATGACGACGCTGCTGCCTGCCAATAAAGGCAGAAATGAAAACGCCCATTGAGCAGAATGATAGACAGGACCAACGAGCAAGCTTTTACCTCCTGGTGTGATACCTAGCATGCCGGAGATGCCATCTCCAATCATTTTGAGCACATCGACGGGTGCACCAGTTTGCGAGAGCCCGCTTTTTACGCCTTTTGGATGACCGGTTGTTCCAGAGGTGTAAAACATAGGGCCACCCAGCAGTTGGTCGTCTGGTTCAGTAATTACTTGCTGTGACAAAAACGCTTCATAGGAAACCGCTTGTTCCGTCTCATCGGCGAAGATATCAGCTTCTTTGCCCATAATAACTAGGACATCGAGATTGGGACGTTCAGGTTGAAGCATGGTCGCTTTAGCAAGCTCAATAAATCGCGAATCAACCAGTAATGCTTTCGAACCTGAGTCGGCTAGGATATATGCAACTTCTTTTGCCACCAAGTGCCAGTTAACCGGTACCAGTAACCAACCACCATGGGCAGCCGCTGCAAATGCCTCGAAATACTCACGCCTGTTACCGCTGACCACAGCAAATGCATCA
>CAXRCG010000210.1:0-27980 GCA_964228885.1 Pseudomonadales bacterium
TTCAGCAAGGTCTCCTGTCATCAAGCCGAGCCAAGTAGCAGAACCTCGCGTCTGATCGTCAGCGTCAACTGCCGCAACCGCATCTTCCCAATCCTGAATCGTTGAAACAGCGGACGCCATTAAAATATCTTTCACGCCGGCGGGGTGATCCTTGCCAATAGAATCATTTGGATCAATTTGTATTTCTAGATGCAAGCCGTTATTCAACATCAATATACCGTCGGGTTTCTCCGCGACGCCGGCGTATCCGGCAAACTGATCTGGGTTTTGAAGACTAGACTCGATGCCAGACTCAAGAACTATTTTAAGCTCACCGTTCACGACGCTATATGAACTCACCACACCGTGACTACCTTCGGTGAGTGGCAAATGTTGATCAAGGAAATCGGCTGCATACGCAACAACTCTATTTCCGCGAACCGGATTGTATCCACCACCACCTTTCTCGGCACCGTCTTGCTCGGATATCACGTCAGTGCCGTACAAGGCATCGTAAAGACTTCCCCAGCGAGCATTCGCGGCATTCAGGGCAAAACGGGCATTATCAACTGGCACAACCAACTGGGGACCCGCCATTAATGCGATCTCGTCGTCTACATTGTTGGTTTCGATCACAAAATCTTCAGGATCACCCTGCAGATAGCCGATGTCCTGCAAAAAGGTTTTGTAAGCTGCTGGATCATGCTTTTCCGCGGCATGATCCCTGTGCCACTGATCGAGTAAACTCTGCAGTTCATCACGGCGAGCTAAGAGCACCTCATTTCTGGGCATCATCTGTTGGAGGATACCTTCGAAACCTGCCCAAACCTGCCCTGATTCGAGGCCTGTGCCCGGCGTCATGCGCGTTTCCACCAGTGAATGCAAACCAGTATCGATTGTTAACTTACCGATTGTTATTGTGCTCGCCATAGTCTTTCTCTTGGATCTAAAAAACTCGCATGCTACGCGATTTTGTCAGCGACTTCATGCGTTACGATGAATCTTGAGAGCAAACTTAAATTGACAGTACGCCGAAGACCATGTTGACATCGGGTTTTAGCCAACATGCGCAAGAGAGAAGTTATGAAAGATCAACACGTCAACATTTCGACCGAACACGGCGAGATGAACACCTTCATCACCTGCCCTGAAGAAGATGGGCCCCATCCAGTTATTCTATTTTTGATGGACGCCCCTGGTAAAAGAGAAGAATTACACGATATGGCCAGACGCATCGGATCGTCGGGTTACTACGTCATGCTACCCAATATGTATTATCGAGACATCGCTGATTTTACCATTGATGGATCACCGGAAAGCCGCGAGGTCATGTTTGGATATATGAATGCCTTATCCAATGAATTGGTCCTGAGTGATTGTAAACAACTCTTGAGATACGCTGCGAGTGATGCCGATGCCTCAGATGGCAACGTTGGTGTTGTTGGCTATTGCATGAGCGGTCCCTTTGCTTTCTATGCTGCGGGTAAGTATCCAGAGCGTATTAAGGCTGCAGCCTCCTTTCATGGTATTCGTCTGTTCACGCAGGAAGCTGACTCTCCGCACTTATTTGCAGAGAACATCACTGGGGAACTCTATATCGGGTGTGCCGAAACCGATGAGTGGGCACCTGCGGATATGATCGAGTCTCTTGACACATATCTGGCAAAAACTGGCATTAACTACCGTATCGAGTGGTATCCTGACACTCATCATGGCTTCGTCTTCCCGCAACGGGAGCTGTACCACAAAGATGCCGCGGAGCGACACTGGGAGCGGATGATGGCTATGTTTAAGCGCCAACTTTAGCCTCCGATCCTTGTGAATAAATTTGCCTTAGTCTTTATTTTCCTGACCGCCCTGATGGATTCCATCGGGTTCGGCATCATTATGCCAGTCTTGCCGGACCTGCTGATCGAAATTACCGGTGAGAACCTAGGCAACTCTGCCCGTTATGGCGGCTGGCTAATGTTTGTCTATGCGGTGATGCAATTTCTGTGCTCGCCTATCATTGGCAATATCTCAGACAGATTTGGACGCAGACCGGTTTTACTGTTTTCTCTGATAGTGATGGCAGTCAACTACCTGTTGATGGGCTTCGCAGAATCACTGCTGGTGTTATTTATTGGTCGCTTCATTTCGGGTATCGGCGCTTCAACTATGAGCACCTGCAACGCTTATATTGCAGACGTCACCCCCGAAGATAAGCGGGCCCAGAATTTTGGACTAATTGGCGCGGCCTTCGGAATGGGCTTTGTATTTGGCCCGGTCATCGGCGGGTTCCTTGGGGAATACGGCTCGAGAGTCCCTTTTCTTGCCGCGGGTGTTATTTCACTATTTAATCTCGTTTTTGGCTTTCTCGTCCTCCAAGAGTCCCTTGCACCTGAGAACCGGCGACCATTCGAGCTAAAACGTTCTAACCCAGTAGGGACGCTGCTGCAGCTTAAAAAATTCCCACTGGTGATTGGCATAATCATTGTCCTGTTTCTCTATAACATTGGTCACCACGTACTACCTGCAACCTGGAGCTTCTTTACCATCGAAAAGTTTGACTGGACACCGAAAGACATCGGATTGTCACTGATGTTTATCGGCATTTGTATGGCGCTGGTTCAGGGATTTTTGATCCGATGGGTGATCCCCCGCACAGGACTTCGCTGGGCTGGTATCCTCGGCATGAGTTTTACCGCGATCGCTTTTCTGGGGTATAGTGCCGCGGTTGCACCTTGGATGATGTATCTCGCAATGATACCTGGAGCGCTAGGTGCTTTGGGTGGACCTGCAATGCAAGGCATAGCCTCGAGTCAGATTGACGCGAGCCAACAAGGAGAACTTCAGGGAGGGCTTTCCAGTACCATGAGCCTCACCTCCATCATAAGCCCCCTGATGATGACTCAAATATTTGCTTATTTTACCGAGGACCAGTCCGCATACTATTTTCCCGGAGCAGCTTTTATTCTTGCGATGTTTCTAACACTCGCCGCACTTGCCGTTTTTATTAGCATAACAAGCAAGAAAAGTGCTGTTGCCACTGCGTAGACAAAAGCATACGGCCAGTTTTCGACAGCATTCTTTTCTTTCGAGTACTACAAGCTCAGAAAATGCGCCTTTCACTTCGAATGAACTACGACAAGTAATTCTTCGTAACCCTTAACAAAGTTGCTGGCAACTCTCACGGGCTCAGCAACAACTTCAACACGAGAAAACCTTGCCAAAATCTCTTCCCAGATTATGCGCAACTGCATCTCCGCCAGCCGATTTCCCATACAACGATGGATACCAAACCCAAATGCTAGATGGTGCCGCGGTTGTTTCCTATCGATAATAAAAGCGTCTGGATTATCGATAACCCTTTCATCTCGATTTCCTGAGCAATACCACATAGCGACCTTGTCACCCGCCTTAATTGTCTGGCCATTAACCACCGTATCGTTAACACACCGACGCCGCATATAGGAAAGTGGTGTTTGCCAACGAATAATCTCAGGGACCATATTACGAATAAGCGAGGGGTTTGCCCGAAGCTTGTCATACTCCTCGGGAAATTGATTTAAAGCCAGCACTCCCCCGGAGATTGAATTTCTTGTCGTATCGTTCCCGCCGACGATCAGCAATATAAGATTACCCAGATACTCCATCGGATCCATATCTTTTGTCGCTGGACTATGTGCCATCATGGTAACGAGGTCATTGTGCTTGGCAGGATCTCGACTCTCACGCTCGCGCTTTAGTTGGGTAAACACTTCGAGGCACTCCATTAGACCCTCGCGCCGTGACTCTTCAGGCATTGATCCCCCCGTCGCAACGGTCGAGGTCGCCAGATCTGACCAGTAAGTCAACTTGCGTCGCTCTTCAAAAGGAAAGTCAAAAATAGCTGCAAGCATCTGAGTTGTAAGCTCGACAGAAACTTTATCAACCCAGTTAAATGTTTCACCAACGGGCAGGCCATCTAGAATCTTCGCAGCACGTTCCCGGATCACCGATTCAAGCGCCGCCAAATTGGTCGGTGCGACAACACCGGTAACCGCCATTCGCTGACCATCATGCAGCGGTGGATCTAACGAGATAAAATTAGGCGTATTGAAGTCACTCGGACGCTCTCCAAGAGACACTCCTCCGACCGAGGAAAAATTATGGTGGTCTTTATCTACCGACATAATGTCGTTGAAACGAGTGATACTCCAAAAAGGACCAAACACACTGTCTTTACAGTAGTGAACGGGGGCTTCTTCACGCAAGCGTTCGAAGAAAGCAAAGTGGGCGTTGGTCTTGAACAGATTAGGTTGCGAAACATCAATCTGATCAATTGGAACAGACCAAGGATCAAGTTTTGACACCTCATCCTCGGAAAGAAATAATTCGCTCATGCCAGACCACCTTCAAAAGTACAAAGAAGCAGTCTGCCAACCTCACCAATCAATCTCAAGTTAATCCGTGCTTCATTGATCAGTTAAAGCATCAGAATCTCACCAATGCTCATTGAATCAACCCGTTATCCGGTCATACTCATGGCAAATGGCTATGCTTTCAGCATGAACAGGGATTCTCGCATTCCCCGTTCATCTTTGTCATAGTCAATAAATATCGAAGAAACATTGCACCTAGCGTTAGCCGACCAAGCCAATCGCCATTCACAAAACACACCACCAGTGAGACCTTCCATGTTTAACCAATCCCTCGACACACAAACTTTCGTTACCCATTTAGAGTGCAGCGAAACGGGAAAGGTATATCCGGCTGATGAAATCCACAATCTTTCTGAAAAAGGTAAACCGCTATTGGTCCGGTATGATCTAGATGCGGTGAAAGGATTTTTCCCAAAGACAGCTTTAAAAGGCAGACTTCCTGAGTTCTGGCGATACAGAGAACTACTCCCCATACGCAACCTGCAAAACATCACGCGTCTCGGAGAAGTGATGACCCCGCTTCTACCAGCGGCTCACCTTCAGTCTTTGCTAGGCATGCAATCCATATTGATTAAAGATGAAAGCCGGCTACCCACGGGTTCATTCAAGGCTAGGGGTATCGCATTAGCCGTATCCATGGCGAAGGAACTAGGCATCAAGAAAATGGCTATGCCAACCAACGGTAACGCAGGTGCGGCGCTAGCTGCTTACTGTAGCCAGGCAGGTATCGAGAGTTACGTATTTTGTCCAGATGATACACCTAAGGTAAATATTCGCGAGATCGCATTTCAGGGCGCAAACACCTATACAGTAAATGGGCTAATCAATGACTGTGGCAAAATTGTTAGTGAGGGAAAGACGGCAAAAGGATGGTTCGATGCATCGACACTCAAGGAACCCTACCGGATTGAGGGTAAGAAAACGATGGGGATTGAACTCGCGGAACAGCTCGACTGGCAGCTACCCGATGCTATTTTATATCCAACCGGCGGTGGTACAGGTCTGATTGGCATGTGGAAAGCCTTTAATGAGCTCGAAAAAATAGGCTGGATTGACTCAAGAAGGCCACGGATGGTTGCCGTTCAGGCGAGCGGCTGTGCGCCAATCGTCAAAGCCTATAACGAGGGACATCGTCATGCTGAACTGTGGCAGGATGCCCATACTCAAGCGGCCGGCATTCGCGTGCCCGCTGCAGTGGGTGATTTTTTGATTCTGGACGCGATCCGAGAGAGTAACGGCTTCGCAACCGCCGTGAGTGATCAAGCCATCTTCACGATGCAAGCGCGCGTCGCCCAATCAGATGGCATTCTACTGTGCCCAGAGGGTGCAGCAACAGCAGCGGCTCTAGCGCAAGAGATCGAATCAGGCCGAATCTCCAAAAATGAGAAAGTCGTTCTGTTTAACTGTGCGACCGGTTTGAAATATCCGATGCCCCCCAGCGATCAGTTTGTCGATCGGCATTTCGCGATCGACTACGACCAGCTCTAAATCTGCTTGAATCAGGCATTCAATCGTAGGTAATGCAAAAAACACCCAAAGCGAAAAGCGCTGGGGCTTGACGCCACGACTAAATCTACTATTGAAAAACATAGATGACTTTTCGAGTGATGAAGTAGATAATACTTGTGTTCCTTAGGGGAGGCATCGTGCGCCATTGGCACACTTTGATCTGAGATTCCACGAAGTGGAGAACCCTAGAACCTGATCCGGCTAGAACCGGCGTAGGAAAAGGACCCATTTCGTCTTATCCCGTCTGAACTCCGGGTCTCTTACAAACTTTCAAGAGACTCAAAATGTTAAAAATTCTATTAAAAAACAATCCTGTAATTATTCTCGCGACTATGGCACTAGCCATCTCGACTTTTATGCATACAAGCCTGCTTGTCGCGGCACAAGATGACCTTCGAGAAGTCACACTGGAGGAAGTTGTCGTCACCGTCGATTTTAGAGATCAAACTAATCAAGACGCTGCGGCAAGCATCACAGTGCTAGGTGAAGAGAAAATAGCCGACCGGGCTGCCCAACACTTCGAAGCGCTAATCCCGGCTATTCCCAATTTCAGTTTCGCCGGCGGCACTAACAGAGCCCGGTTTTTTCAGATCAGAGGTATCGGGGAGCGCAGTCAATTTATACAACCATTGGGCACTTCTGTGGGCGTGATGATCGATAACGTAGATTTTAGTGGTGCTGCTTCAATCGCGTCGTTATTCGACGTTCAGCAAGTAGAGGTCCTTAGAGGGCCCCAAGGCACCAGATACGGCGCCAATGCCCTAGCAGGGTTACTTAACATCAAAACAAATGAACCAGCCAACGTTTTTGAAACAGCCATCTCTGGCGAATTTGGCCAATACGGACATCAATCCGTTGGATTAACAACGACGGGCCCCATTTCGGACACTGTGGCATTCAGGTTGGCACTACAACAACACAAAAGTGACGGTTTCTATACCAATGCGCATCTCGGCACTGACGATACAAACGAAAGAAATGAATCAATTATCAGGGGGAAGTTGAGAATCCAGCCCAGCTCACGTTGGCAGATCAACACCTCGCTCTCCAGAATTAACATCGACAATGGTTACGACGCTTTTACCTTGGACAACACCAGAACAACGTTGTCCGATCAACCCGGGCGCGACCTTCAGGATTCAACTGCTTTCTCTCTTGATAGCCGATGGCTTTTGGAACATGTTGAGATTCAGTTAATCGCAGCAATGGGACGGAGCGATACCGAATACAGCTACGACGAAGATTGGACCTTTACTGGTTTCCACCCTTTTGGTTATACGTCATTCGACCAGTATACGAGAAACAGGGATACAAATAGTCTAGAGCTTCGCGTCATATCCCAAGCACCTGCCATGCTTCTCGGGATAGAGACGAACTGGATCGTTGGCCTCTATACATTGACTACAAACGTCGACCTGCAGCGTAACTATACCTTCCAGACGAATGACTTCTTTAGCAGCAATGATGCCTCCAATAGCGCCTTGTTCTTTCAATTTGATAGCCAGCTGAGTGAGTTCCTCGAACTATCAACTGGATTAAGGGCGGAACGAAGGTCTGCCGACTACAGTGATTCTGAAAGCCTGAGTTTTAGTCCAACAGAGAACATGTGGGGCGGTAGAATGGCCCTCAAATACATGTTTGAGCGAAACACCATGGGCTATCTCAGTCTATCTCGTGGGTATAAAGCAGGCGGATTCAATACCGATGGGTCTCTCGATGCTGATTTGCGGGAATTTGACTCAGAGTACCTTTGGGAACTCGAGGCGGGTGTCAAAACCAGCTTGATGGACGACACACTTCAGATACGAGCAGCAATTTTTATGGATGACAGAAGAGACCAACAGGTAAAAAGTTCACTCGTGAGAATGAGAGCGAACGGCAGCACCGAGTTTATTGATTATTATGGCAATGCTGCAGAGGGCACCAATCAGGGTCTAGAGCTCGAAACCAACTGGCAAGCAACAGATTCAGTCAATCTGTTTGCTAACCTAGGCATTCTCGATGCCACCTTCGATCGCTATATTAACGAGAACGGCGAAAACCTGAGTAACCGGGACCAGGCACATGCACCGTCATACACCTACAATTTTGGCTTAAACACAGGGTGGAAAAATTGGCACACAAGCCTGTCGTTCGAAGGCCGCGACGATTTCTTCTTCTCGGACCGGCATAATGAAAAAAGCGACAAAATGAATCTCTTCAATGCAAGCATTGCTTACAAACAAGAACAATGGCAAATAAGATTGTGGGGCAGAAACCTGACGAATAAAAACTACACAATTCGCGGTTTCGGCAGCTTTGGTAATGATCCCCGGGATGGATACACAACCCGCCCCTTCGTTCAGTTTGGTGAACCTAGGATGATTGGGATATCTGGTCACTATCAGCTATAGCAGGCAACTAGAGTGAAAAAATCACTAAAAGCCTCAGTAGACATCAGTCTCTACCCGTTGAAGGAAGAATACATTCCGGCAATAGCAGAGTTTATTGATCGTATTGGTCAGTACCCACGGATTCACATCACGCGAAATGATCTGAGCACACATTTATTTGGCGAGTATGACGAAATCATGGAAATCCTGAAGAAGGAAATTCGTTTCAGTTGGGAAAAATGGGGCCAAGGCATTTTCGTCATCAAATTTTTACTGGACGACCTAAGAGGCTTGGCAGACAGTTGACCACCCGGGCTTGCTCTCTTTTGGAAACTGCACCGGAGACAATTCGGGAAATCGTCAATCAGGCTCTTCAAAGTTCGGTCCCTGAAATTTTTGCAGTATTTTTTGCGATCGTTTACCTAATTCTCGCTGTGCGCGAAGATATTCGTTGCTGGTATGCAGCACTGGCTTCCACGGGCATTTTCCTGATCATATTTTGGGACGTAACCCTTTACATGGAGTCAGGACTACAAATTTATTATCTGCTGATGGCAGTTTACGGCTGGTATCAATGGCGAGGAGGCAACCAAGCCGGAGGTCAAGCGCTTTCGATTTCACGCTGGCCTATTCGAACTCATCTTGTTTCTATTGGCGCCGTCATCGTCATCAGTGGCATCTCAGGCTATTTGCTTTCCAAAAATACAAACGCTTCCCTTCCTTTCCTAGATTCGTTCACGACCTGGGCGAGCGTCTTAACGACGTATATGGTGACAAAAAAGATATACGAGAACTGGGCATATTGGCTCGTCATTGATGCGGTATCGATCTATCTGTATCTGGACCGTGCGCTGTATTTTACCGCCCTTCTCTTTGTCATTTACATTATCATCATTGGTTTTGGATGGCGCTCATGGTCAAAAAAGCTCGCAGTACAATCCACGCGCGCTTGAAAATCGCGATTGATAGCTGGGTTGATTGGCCCCACGAATTGTCGGGACGGCCCAGACTGGCAAAACAACTAGGTGGTGCTAGTAATTCAACCTTTCTCGTTATCTCCGGAGAAAAGGCCTTCGTCATCCGCTTGAATACAAAACGGGTCTTACCAGGCATAAACCGGAACGCTGAACGATGGGTTCTTGAACAATCGTCCTTAGCTAACATTGTTCCGTCGTTAGTTTACTGGGCTCCAGAATTTATGGTTTCAACTTACGAACAGGGTGAACGTTTCGATCTCGCCAGAGATAGCGAGCTTTTGCCGATAATTGCCAGCCAATTGACTCAGGTCCACAACCTACCGTTACCCGCGTTCGTTGAACTTGATCCATTTATTCATCTGTCTCGCTACCTTGAGAACAGTCAAATTGTCCGAACCGAACTAATCAACCTATGCGAAGCGTCTGTCAACAAAAACAGACCAACCAGCACGGTCTACCGTCTTTGCCACAACGATCTCAATCCCGGCAATATCCTTGTGACAACAAAGGGGGTACTTTTTCTAGATTGGGAATACGCTAACGTCACCCCTCCTGCGTTTGAGATCGCAGTATTCGCCGTGACTCAAGGGTTAACAAATCAGCAACTGGAAACGTTTCTTGATTTATATGGAGGTACAGCGAATATCGAATCTGTGAGGTGTTATCAGCGTTTGTACCGTTTGCTCGAAATTCTGTGGTGGCGACTGAAAACGGGGAATCAGGAGGCCATGGAAAGTGCACTCGCTCTGTTTTTGGACGAACGCTAGTACGCTGTATACGCAATTACCACCTGCAAGAGCAACAGTAACGATTAGATATCGACTTCTGCTTGCTCTATCCATTTCAGGTCTTTGATTGAGAGGTCCTATCCCCTCGCCCGCACTGCCATTGCTAGCGTTGGTTTACTATCATCTCCTGATTGACACAATTCTCCAACCTACCGGTCTGCAGGTATTTCAGAGCAACTGTAATCCCCTTAGTACGCATATCAAACAAACTTTGAGGCGTGTAAAAAGCTGAATGTGGTGTAATCAGCACTCGATCAACAATCCAATCTTCTTCGGCATGCCAGGCAGCTATCAGTGGGTGCGACACGTTCGAAGGTTCTTCGGGCAACACGTCTAGGCCTGTTCCGCCAATTTGCCCTGATTTAAGCGCCTCAAACAATGCATCAGCATCAACTACTTCGCCTCGAGCAGCGTTAATTAAAACCAGCCCCTTTTTCGCGTGACTCAGAACTTCAGCATCAATTAAATTCTGCGTCTCGTCCGAAAGTGGCACATGGACAGTGATAATGTCCGAATTAGCAAATAATGCTTCAAGGCTATCAACTCTTTTGATGCCGAGTGCAAGGTCTGAGCCGTTACTCTTAAAGGGATCATAGAAACTGACATCCATACCAAACGCCTTACAACGCAATGTCATGGCGGTACCAATACGGCCTAGACCGACAACCCCAATTTTCGCCTCAGACAGACGCAAAGCCAAAGGATGATCCATTGGTTTCCAGTTGGCTCTTGGCTCCTGCCGAAGACGGTTGTCATAGCGATTAATGCCTTTCATCAATCCTAGCAAGAGACCCATCGCATGATCAGCAACATCCTGCGTGCCGTAATCCGGCACATTACACACTGGTATACCTCTCGCTCCCCACGCGGCTAGGTCAATATTGTCAAAACCAACTTTAGGCGTAACAAAAATTCGCGTTGAACCAATCTTTTCGAAATCATCCCCTGATATGGGGTCAGCCGTACTGATGATCCCATCACAGGACGACCACTGTTTATCTGAAACGAGTTCGGGTGACTTTACAAACACACAGTCAGCATCGGCGCCTGCTGTTTCAATCTCAGCCTCATACCCATCGGGCCACCTCATAGCAGGCCAAAGCAAGTTATTTTTCATCAATTTCACTCCATTTTGCTCTATTTAAATACCTCACGCCCCACTTTTTCATATTTTCTCTCAATATTAATAAATATTTTAAAATAGTAACAAATGTGGGGGCTCCTCCCATTTTTTCTAATAATGGACCGAACCTATCTGATTGACACAAATCTGATAACATCAACGCCCAAACTCGAGCCACAGAGCCGCCAAAGAGGGCTAATAAGCTTGCAGTTTCATTACCGGGTCACATCATACAAACAGAATATAATTCATTCTTCAGGCAAGCTAAACAGCCCCACGAAACTTATGCGTCCCCTCCTCTCAGCGGTTCTTCTCTCGATCCTCGTTTATATTGATCCTGTCCGAGCCAGTGAAACGCTCGCTTGCATTCAAGAATATAAAGCTAGCACATCTCTAGACTCTGCTGCCCGTTCGCCGGTACATGCTTCAGAGATAAAAAACCAGATTGAGGGAAAGCTTCCTCCCGATTCACGTATCGGCAGGATTTATGTCTCGCGACTTCCAATATTTGATGAGTCGAACCCCACAGAAAACAACGCCGTGTATCGATGGGCCAATCGATTTCATGGGTTAACAAAAATCGACACCATTCAAGAAGAACTGCTATTTAGTTCTGGAGAATCTTACAACTCAAGAAAAATAGAGGAATCTGCCCGACTGCTCAGAAATACGGGATATCTTTACGATGCAGTGATTATTCCCGTCAGTCACTGTAATGGCGTCACCGATGTAGAGGTCATCACAAGAGATGTCTGGTCTTTCACACCAGAAGTCAATTTTGATCGATCAGGTGGAAACAATAATTTCGGTATAACTCTTCGGGAATCAAATTTATTCGGCACGGGAAAGCTTGCTTCGATCTCGCATAAAAAAGACATCGACAGGGTCTCTACAAGAATTGCCTACGAAGACAGAAACATTCGAGGCACCAGAGTTGCTGCACGGATAGCCATAACAGATGCTGACGATGGGAGGAGTGGTTCCGCTAGAATCAGACTTCCCTTTTACTCCCTTGATTCCAAGCGCGCATGGGATATCCGGATCGGGCGAGTTGAACGAACCGAAACTCAATATCTAAAAGGTGAAAAGGTTACCGAAATAGATCGCAAAATCGATGAATACCAAATGAGCTACGGTGTTTCCCGTGGTTTGGTTGGTAAAGTCACAAACCGGTGGCTGGCAGGATACACCTATCTAGACGATAGCTTCTCTCCAGGAGACGCGCTGCCTGCGCCAGTTATGCCAACGACTGGCAAACGGCTCTCTTATCCGTTTTTACACTACCAGTCTCTGGAAGACGACTTTACCACTGCCTTTAATATCGACCAGATTTACAGAACCGAAGATCTGCATCTGGGTCATAATTTCAATTTCAGGATAGGTTACGCTGCAACGGAATTCGGTTCTGATAGCGACCGCGCCGTACTATCAACCAGCTTTTCAGACACGATCCTGTACGAAGAAAAAGTACTGCTACAACATTTCTTTTCAGTCAACGGATTCTGGAATTTTGAGACAGAAAGAGACGAAGAGCTTATTGCTCAGTATGAGATGCGTTATTTCCATAGACAGACCTCACTGAGATCTTTTTTTGCGAGCATTTCTGCAACCTACACGCATAATCTCAATAGCAACCAACAAGTTGTACTAGGTGGCGCTACCGGTGCGCGAGGTTTTGCCAACCGGTTTCAAACCGGAGACCGCAGACTTCTGCTTACCCTCGAAGAAAGGCAATACACCAACTGGCACTTTCTCAATCTCGTGCGACCAGGCTTTGCGCTTTTTTTGGACGCGGGGCGTGTATGGCAGCCAGGTGTTAACCAAAATCTTGAAAACAAATATCTTGTCGACGCAGGATTTGGTATTCGACTCGCGTCCAGCAAGGCTGATGTCGGAAGTGTCATACATATTGATTTTGCTTTTCCATTGACCAATCGTCACGAAGCAGATGTTGATTCGGTTCAAATCACAGTCAAGGTTAAAAAACGATTGTAGTCGATATGTAACAGCCGATATATTAGCCGAGGCAACCAAACCACTTAGACACTATCTATCAAACAGTCAGGTAAAAATATGACCGAAAACGCTCTGGACTATTCACGCATTGACCCAACCGAAGCTGCCGCTACTGGCATGGCGCTTGCGGTCCATGCCGCCGCAAAACCAGACGCACCGGCTGTGATTGATCGTTTTGGGGAACACAACTGGCGCGATCTGAATGACAAGGCAAACAGACTTGCCAACTATATCAGAGAGGCGAACCTAAAACCGGATGATGGCATTGCGCTGCTCGCAAGCAACAGGGTCGAGTTCATAGAGGTGATGATGGCGGCATTTCGAACCGGCACCCGGGTCACGCCTATAAACTGGCACCTGACCGGCGAGGAAATTGGCTATATTGTCGACAATAGTGATGCCAAGATATTCATTGCTGAACATCAGTTCGCTCACAAGCTAGATTCGCTCGCCTCTTTTGCTCCGAAAATTGAACGGTTCCTCGCGATTGGCGGAGAGATCAACGGTCACCAAGTTTACGATACTGAACTTGCCCTGTGCGACCATGACAACATCTTGGACCCTGTTCATGGTGGGTCGATGTTGTATACGTCAGGTACAACCGGTCACCCGAAAGGTGTTTACAGGAAAGAAAGACCAATCCTGTTACCCGATTATTCCGAGGTTGGGTTTAATCACGCTCACCCGGTAGCTCTTTGTACCGGGCCGGCTTATCACGCGGCGCCATTATTGATCGACGTCCTAACGCCCATAGTTTCCGGTGCTACCGTTGTCATGATGGATAAATGGGACCCGGAGCAGACCCTCGAGCTTATCGACAAACACAAGGTCACTCATTGTCACATGGTTGCCACCATGTTCCATCGCATGCTTTTGCTACCTGAAGCAACTCGAGCCAAATACGACATCAGCAGTGTCAGACAGATCATTCATGGTGCAGCCCCTTGCCCTGTGCACGTTAAGCACAAAATGATCGAATGGTTTGGCCCCGTGTTGATCGAATACTACGCAGCCACAGAAGGTGGTGGCGGTTTTTTGGTCGGGTCAGAGGAATGGCTCACTAAACCAGGGACAGTTGGGAAACCTGGCCCCGAATTCGACAACAAAATACTCGATGACGAGGGAAACCCGGTCAGCGCCGGCGAAACAGGCACAATCTATATGCGTGCTCCGGATCAAGGCAGATTCGTCTACTACAAAGACGATTCAAAAACCGATTCGTCTTATCGAGGTGACTACTTTACTCTCGGCGACATGGGCTACTTTGACCAAGATGGTTACCTATTTCTTACTGGGAGAACCGCAGAACTCATTATATCCGGTGGCGTCAATATCTACCCACAGGACGTCGACAATGAAGTGATGCAACATCCAGCAGTACATGACGTATGTAGCATTGGTGTTCCGAACGACGAATGGGGTGAGGAAGTCAAATCGGTCGTTCAGTTAAATGATGGAATTGAAGCATCGGATCAGCTTGCCGACGATATAAGAGAGTTTGCCCGAGCCCGCCTCCCAAGCTTCAAGTGTCCCAAGACAATTGATTTTGCCGACGATCTGCCACGACTTCCCACCGGAAAAATTCAAAGACGTCTTGTCCGCACGCCCTACTGGGAAGGGCGGGATAAATCAATTTAAAACCTCACAAGCGAATCACCGAGTATAAATTCAACCAATAAAGATCGGGATCTAGTGCAGACTAGCGCTCGCAGCGTGAGCGCTGACGAGCGCCTCGGGGGTCAAGATCAATAACTCGCTCCCATACCCGCTCTGACGTCGTTTGTAACGCCATATGGGGCTATCGGGTATCTCAGGCCATTTTTCGACAGTGCATCCATACCGCTGATTACCTTTGGAAGAAATGCAGGGGGAATCGCCATCAATAACTCATCTTCCATCACACCACCATAACGCCGCTCGGCGAAACAGGGAATCGACAGGCTGGGCTCACCTGTTTTCAATGCCCGTCCCCAAGAATCTGCGCAGGAAGATTCGCCAACACAGCCCCAGTCCATTTTCTTATAACCTAGCCATTGCAAACCATTAATAAAGAGAATCATTTGTGCCGGCGTTGCATAGATCAGGCAGATGTCCGGCGGGTTTAACCTTCCGGACGTCAGAGGGCTGACGACCATTGCTTCATGCGTGCCGTACTCGGGCACATCCATAGCATTTTGGTGAGCCGCGGAATCTTCGAGAGATCCGAACCATACACCATGCATCTTGTCCCCCGAGAGCCACTTTTCATCCCGCGGGTGCAACCCGAGAACGGTACCACACTGGTCGCCAACAAGATCGTCCATGGTAATCCCCACGGTCCACCCATTTCGACATGCTTGCCCGACAATCTGGTCGGTCGTATGAATATCCTTCGGACGTCGAATTCTGGGTATCGCCTCCATCTCTTCTCGCGTCTTAAACATCTTCATTCCGATCGGCGTCGCTCTTAGCCTTAGCAGACGATTCAGGTCTGCAACCAGAGCTGGATAATCCAGTGTAGTCGCATCTGTAGTGATCATGGCTTCCGACATAGTTTTCTCCCTCACATTCAATTTGTGTACGTTACCTAAACGCACGAATAGGAATAAGCGCCTTCGACCATATCAAAGTTGACTCTGACTTCAAAGGACCGTCATAGATGCTTTTTCGGAGGCACGAGCAGGCACAACGCTGTCTACCCATCAACCAGAAGGCGAAGTAATGTAATGGCCTAAAAAAACGATTACTTGAATCGAAAATTGCGCGCTCGCTGTGCGGCAGCGCGGGTGGCAGCGACTTAACAATTGGCCGTCGATGTTATCCGAAGATGCAGGACAGGGTTTGGTGCGTAGGGTTGTGTTAAACGTTTAAAATAGTTAGCACTAAGATGCTTCAAGATAAGATTGCATCTTTTCAAATGCCTTCGCCTCAATCTGCCTGATCCGCTCCATTGACACGCCGTAGACTTCCGCTAGATCTTTCAAACCAGCTTTTTCATTTGCTAGCCACCGGCTTTGTACGATGTCACGAGAACGCTCATCGAGAGCCGCTAACGCTTTCGTTAACCCTTTGCTTGTTTGGTCAGAAATTTCTTCGGACTCGGTCGCCCATGCCGGGTCTTCCGAATGTCCCTTGCTAAGATATATAGCAGGGCTTGCAGTTAAGTCGTCGTCACCGACATAGGGCTGGTCGTACGTTTCATCGACTCGACTGAGTCGATTCTCCATTTCCACAACTTCTTCTGGCTTGACCCCCAGATCTTCGGCTACACGAACAACCTCTTCACCCTTCAGCCAACCCAAGCGATTCTTGGCTTTGCGTAGATTAAAAAATAATTTTCGCTGCGCCTTGGTAGTGGCAATTTTGACAATTTTCCAGTTCTTTAGAATAAACTCGTGTATTTCTGCTTTGATCCAGTGGACCGCAAATGACACCAAGCGGACTTTGTAACTAAGATTGAATTTCTTCACTGACTTCATCAATCCAACGTTCCCCTGCTGAATGATATCTTCTAGGGGAAGTCCGTAACCCATATAGCTACGAGCGACATAGGCAACATATCGTAAATGAGACAACACGATTTCTCTCGCGGCCTGAACGTCATTGTATTCCTGAAAACGAAGGAACAAATCGGCTTCTTCTTCCGCTGTCAGTAAGGATATTTGCTGTATAGAATCCAGGTAAGCGTTGAGACTACCGGAACTCAAAGCTGGTAACTGATTACTCATAACCATCGTTGTCATCTAAAACCTCCAGATACGCGCTCCACCCTGTGGGCGCAATGTCACGAACATCCCTCAAACACTTTCTCAGCGTATATTAACGCCTGCATAGCTCTTATCTTGGGACGAATTTGACTGATTCAAGCTTTGATTTGAACTATTTTTGATGCGGATTGAAGGTTATTGATCAGTTCGTCAGATTCGCTGTGGTTGCCCACCATCCCAGATTTATTGGGTAGCAATCAACGGTCAACTATCACCAAGGCTAGTCGTCTTCAAAAATGTCTTAGGATATTCTACCCCTAGAACACCCGCCACTAAACTGAGACCACACTGAGTATAGACTAATGGGGCTTGCCAGATCGAGACGGTTCGGTGCACACTCAGTAATAAAACCCTAGCCTGAAATCAACCATGACAGCCAAACAATCCCACGCAACATTGGAGAACCCCAACAATCTTAATTTAGTTGAGGTTGCTACTTATCAAAGGCGAATCAGAGCCAGCCAAGAACGTGTTTGGGAAAATGTCATGGACTGGGAGCATTTACCGCATCTACACCACAGCAACTTCCGGTATGCCAAGTTAGATGAAGCCGGTGATTGGGGTTGGCGGATCTGGTCCGCAGAAGATCACCATTCATCTGTAGAACTTTGTTATGACCTACCAAATAATCGGTACGTGGCTCGAAGTTACCAAGGCGAAAATCAAGTATCGGAAATCTGGACAGTCGTAACACCAGTATTGGATGAAACTGACATTGAAGTTCGCTTTCTTGTGCCCGACATCACCAAAGACAATCAGCATTCTGTTGGTAAATTCTTTCGTGACCTCTATTCCACGCTTTGGGACGAGGATGAGGCAATGATGATGGAAAGACAGGTACGACTCAACAGCCAGTCAAATCGGCATCCGCTTGAAATCGAGTTGGGGTTTGAGGATGAGGTCATGGCAGCACTTCCGCTGTATGTCGAGCTTAAAAGCGGACGTTATCGCATCATTTTAGTCGATGGTGAATTAAAAGCGCACTCAACTATCTGCCCACATATTTTGGGCCCGCTTGAATCAGAGGTCATTGACAACAAATTAACCTGCCCATGGCACGGTTATCAATTTGATATTAATTCCGGTGAGTGCGTGCTACCAACTAACGCAAGTTGTCGCCTATCAAAAGCGCCGAAGATTACCGTCAGCGATGACGAGCGACCACGTATTAAGGTAGGATTTAACTGAAGGCGCACGGTTTACGAACGTATTGTCAGGTGTTTATCTCAATCCAGCGCCAGAAATCTTGCGCGATAAGTTAAGCCCAACGACTAACCCGGAAAGTTTCGAAAGCGGCAATAAGAGAACGAATACCAGCGGCTTAATTTCTGGATGTAAGCTAGTTAACAATTGAAATTGCGAGAACAATTAAAAAAACAGTAAGAGCGACAAAACCAACCATCGTCCAGCCGAGGGAGCGAATCGTTTGGTTATCTTCATTATCAAATATGGACATATCTTTTCCATTTAAAGTTCAGGGATTTTGTACCAAAAGTACGCTGCCTAATTTAATGATTTTCACCTCCAGGTCAATGGACATGACACCCTTAATCGAAACCCTACTTGCACAGCTACCTACTAGAACATGAAAATTGAGCAAATTGACTGGAATCAGTGGCAACCGGAGGCATCTGCAACCTTGATGTTTGTCATCAGAGGGGAAGCGGTGCTACTGATTCACAAGAAACGAGGGCTCGGCGCTGGCAAGGTAAATGGACCCGGGGGTCATATTGAGCCTGGCGAAAAACCTATGGCTTGTGCAATTCGAGAAACCCGCGAGGAGCTCTGCATTGAGTCAAAAAACGTCAACTATATGGGTGAACTTTATTTTCACGCCGAGGATATGCCCCGCATCCATGCATACGTTTACACCGCAACAGACTATGAGGGCGAACCAACTGAAACAGATGAAGCAATCCCACTTTGGACGCCCGTGACTAAAATACCTTTTGATAAAATGTGGCAGGATGATCAACTCTGGCTGCCGCAGGTGCTTCGGGGGAATAAGATTAGAGGCTGGTTTGTTTTTGAAAAGGAAAACCTGCTGGATCATCGACTGGAGATTAATCCTCAGACAACTCAGATTCTAGACGCGGCGTACACCGCAACCACCTACCCTGCGGGGAATTGGGCATGAGCCTTCAGCGAAACTGATAAAAGAGCCCTCAGCGGTATTGAGAAAAGAGCCCTCAGCGGTATTGAGAAATGAGCCCTCAGCTGATTATAACGAGCGTAAAAACCATCAAACGCTTGTTGATTACCCCTGTAATACGACTGCCTGCGTAGTTTGATTCCACCTGGCATTGGCTGATTTGTCTCTGCTGTATGCGGCATTGGGTCTTTCCTTCACTTTGTCCTCTTCACCACCCTTGATGTCTTGTTGATGACTCGCTATGGTTTCTATTCAATCACTCGAGACTACAAAATGGCAATTTCAACACCCCTTGAGATCTATCAATTTCCATGTCTTAGCGATAACTATGGGTATCTTATACATGATAGTGCGAATAATTTGACAGCAACAATAGACACCCCTGAAGTCGCGCCTATAAATGCAGCATTGGCCGCAAAAGGCTGGTCACTTACCCATATCATGAATACCCATCATCACTACGATCATGCCGGTGGCAACATCGAGCTTAAAGAGCAATGGGGTTGCACGATTGTCGGATCGAAAAGCGACGCAAAAAGAATACCGGGTATCGATGTTGAAGTTGCGGACGGCGCTACCTACGATTTCGGCGGCCACACTGCCAAAGTGTTTGATGTGTCGGGGCATACCCAAGGACATATCGCCTTCTACTTTGAACAGGATGCCATTCTCTTCAGTGGGGATGCCTTATTTGCATTAGGATGCGGTCGGTTGTTTGAAGGAACTCCAGCACAAATGTGGGAAAGCCTACAGAAGCTACTTGCATTACCCGACGACACAACGGTCTATTGCGCACATGAATATACCCAAGCGAATGCCCGTTTCGCCATTTCGGTCGAACCGCAAAACAAGCAACTCCAGGCTCGGGTGACTGAAATTAATGCGCTTCGTGCCGCCAATAAACCCACGGTGCCTTCGATGCTCGGCGTTGAAAAAGCGACAAACCCTTTCCTGCGACCAATGAGCACCGACCTACAATCAACACTAGACATGGTAGGTGCAGGACTGGTGGATGTCTTCGCAAAAACCCGGACATTGAAAGATAATTTTTGAGAGAGTCAATATGAAAGTTGTTAACGCTATCGCTGAGATACTCAAGCGCGAAAACATTAAATACATCATCGGCTATCCAGTTAACCCCATCATTGAAGCGGCAGCAGAAGCTGACATACGGACGATCATCGTTCGACAGGAGCGTGTTGGGCTGCATATGGCTGATGCTGTAAGCCGTTTGAGTTCGGGAAATGATATTGGTGTATTTGTTATGCAGCATGGCCCTGGTGCCGAGAATGCATTTGGTGGCGTCGCACAGGCCTTCAGCGAATCAGTCCCGATACTGGTAATGCCCGCGGGTTACCAACGACGCATAGCGAATTACTTCCCCAATTTTAATTCCACACTGAACATGCAGCACATCACCAAATGGGCGGAACCTATAACGATGGGGCGCACAGTACCTGAGGTGATGCGCAGGGCGTTCTCTCAGTTACGCAATGGGCGTGGTGGACCGGTAATGATCGAGATTCCCCTCGATGTGTTCGGTGAGGAAGTTTCGGACAATTTCACTTATGTTCCCAGCTTTGCTACCCGCAGCGCACCAGACCCTGCTGATATCACGCAGGCAGCAAGCGTACTTGCCGCGGCTAAAAACCCCGTGATTTATGCTGGTCAGGGTGTTCACTATGCTCAGGCTTGGCCTGAGTTAAAAGAACTTGCTGAAACCTGGAATATCCCTGTCACGACAAGCATTGAAGGTAAAAGCGCATTTCCAGAAAATCACCCACTTTCACTGGGTTCCGGAGGCAGGTCACTACCTCGCAACGTACATGAGTTTCTACGTGATTCGGATGTCATCCTTGGTATTGGATGCAGCTTTGCCCTGACGGCATTCGGTGTACAAATACCGAAAGGAAAAACAATCATTCATGCGACACTGGATCCTATGGATTTAAACAAGGATGTACCGATTCAGCATGCGCTGGTGGGAGATGCCAAACTGACTCTTCAAGGGCTCATCACGGAGATGGATCAGCTGCCCAAAACAACGGCCGAAGCACGCAAAGAAGCCATACCCGCAAGAATCAAAGAGACCAAGGCAGCATGGCTGGCAGAATGGATGCCTAAACTGACTAATAATGAGGCACCTATCAGTCCATATCGGGTAATTTGGGATCTGCTACATACGGTTGATCGTGACAATACGGTTATCACCCATGACGCAGGAAGCCCCCGAGACCAGATCATGCCGTTTTGGGAAAGCACAACACCGCTAAGTTATATTGGCTGGGGCAAAACCACCCAACTCGGTTACGGCCTTGGTCTTGCAATGGGCGCGAAGCTAGCCCGACCGGATGCTCTTTGCATCAACGTCTGGGGTGATGCTGCAATCGGATTTACAGGAATGGATTTTGAAACAGCGGTAAGAGAGCGCTTGCCGATACTCTCTATTCTCTTCAACAACTTTTCCATGGCGATTGAATTACCAATCATGCAGGTATCAACTGAAAAATACCGTGCTACAGACATCTCCGGTCACTATGCAGATATGGCGCAGGCTTTTGGTGGCTATGGTGAAAGAATCACTGACCCTAATGAAATTCTTCCTGCAATCAAGCGCGGGATTGAAGCAACACAAAAGGGTCAGGCAGCACTGCTCGAGTTTATTACCGATAAAGAGCTGGCGCTCTCAACATTCTGATCTTCCTCACCGTGTCAGCGCTAGCGGATCGGCTGGAAAACACGTTCGGTGAGGCGTAAAAGGCCATACGCCAATTAAAGTGTTTGCCTTGCGTTTAATGTGTTGGCAGGCGGCACCCATGTCTCTGCATTATCTCGAACCCGTTTCGCGTGTACACTACTTCGCCACCAACTAGATCGAACATCATGCTTATAATATCTCGTACAGCTTGAAAAGCCTGCGGCCGAGAGATCATCACATCGGCACGTTCAACTTCTTTCAGAGTGCCGTCATTCCGCTTTCATTAAGATGTCGCTTATCGTGAGAAATTAATACAGAAATGTCCGGTTCCTGATTCATCAACTTAAGCCAACTGCGAACCTTGTATAACTGATCAAGATTCTCTGGCACTAACCAACGGCTATATGCTGGCGGTTTGCTCACGTTATATCTGATGCCATCAAAGTGATTAGCCATATCTCCTGCCAGAATATAAGTTTCTATGTGTGCTCCTTCATTGATATGCGCCACGAACATCTGACTGCCTAGCGTGTGACCACCGGCATAAATGACATACAAACCAGGAAAATTTTTCACCCCCTTAAGTACGAACGTGTTGTCTAACAGCAATTGCTTGCCGCAGTCCAACTCATTCAGCAACCTTGCATTGCCCTTGGTCAGATAACTATGCCAACTTCGCTGCTCCATTGTCTGCACAATGGTAAACTCTGTGTTATCCCGACAGAAAGCTGGTATGCCCATCATGTGATCACCATGAAGATGGGTAAAACCAATCCCCTTCACTTTTGCCATATCCAGTTGATCAGCCAAAAGACCATGAAATTCTATTGGCCCTGCACCAGCTAATGATGAACGACGACCAAAATCTTTCGCCTCCGCTTCGGAAAAACCGGTATCAATGACAAATTGGCGACCGTCTTCCCAAGTAACGACAAAAGCAGGGAAAGACATTTCGACTAATTCATTTTCGCCAGGGTCGTGATCTTCATCCAGTATTGTTGTGCGTTCTACACGCTGACTTGCCGTGTTGTAATAAGCAATTCTTGTAGGCAAGCCAATAACGAGACCAGAAGCCCGTAACGCTTCTGGTGCGGGTAGTTCAGGTAAAACACTGTCAATATCACTATGCGCCGACCGAAGCTGATTAAGACCATATGTCAATATCAGCAAAAGCAACACACAAAATGCGAACAGCGTTTTCTTAACCATAGGGCGATTGCCAGCTAATTTAACTAAACAGTTCGTCCAAGAAGTTCGCTATGGATTGCGTCGCTCTTCTATTCGCATCGGGGTTATACATTGTGCCAAAACCTGGATCGTTGGCGGCAGGATTCGTAAACGCATGCATGGTTCCGCCATAGGCATGCACCTGCCAATCAGCCTTTGCTTCGCTCATTTCAGTCTCGAAGGCGACAACCTGCTCTGGCGGCACCATTGGATCATCATGGCCGTGCAGACAAAGCACTTTGGCCGTCATTTTTTCGTTAGCAACGTCACCCGGCGAAAAAATTCCGTGAATACTAATCACTCCCAATGCGTCGGCGCCACTCCTAGCTAACTCTAGAACACACATGCCTCCAAAACAGTAACCCATCGCCGCCACTTTTGTGCTATCGACGACAGACAAAGCTCTGATCGCAGAGAGCGCTGCATTCATGCGCCCTCTTAACAGCCTTCGGTCTCCCGCAAGAGGACCCATTAAACCGGCGTTCTTATCAACGTCGCCATCAGCGCCAAATACGCCTTTGCCGTACATATCAAGCGCAAAACCAACGTATCCCTGCTTAGCCACTTCTTCTGCCTTGGAAGTCGCAAAATCTCTGCGCCCGGTCCAATCGTGAGCCACCAAAATGCCTGGTCGAGAACCCTCGATACTATCGTCCCAGGCAACATAAGCCTCCAGCACCGTATCCCCATCTCGATACTCAATTGTTTCTGTATGCATCACTATCTCCTCTTGTTCGTGTTTGTGTTTGTGTTTCTCTTATTTTTGAAAATTATCTGCCTGAATCATATGCAGCAGCGTCGTCAAGTGGCCAAAGTGGTCTGCCTGCATTGTGCCGGGGGAAATGCGTAATCTTATGCGTGGTCAAACCCGGCGTGTCAGCTGTCACAATCTTACCAGCTAACTGAGCAAAGCCTGCTCTAAAATGGTTTGAGGATTTTAGTGCAACAACATCATACTTAGTCACATCAATTCCCACTGCTAAGAAAGGGCCCTGATCGAAGGTTTGAGATCGATTGGAGGCGACGATTATATCAATTCCGCCCACAACTAAGCGCGCCAACTTACCGAGATTAAGTTTGGATCCTTTTGCCATCGCTAACATCGTTAAGCGACCATCGTGCAAAGCTTTTACATAGGCCGTAATTTCAAGAGGCGTACCATGGAAGTCATCCTCCTTTGCGCCCAGCGCAACCGAAATGGTAGAACCCACCCCAGCCTCATGTGCTTGGCAAGCCACTTCACGGTCGACGACAAAACCAAAACAAGCATTTTCCATGTCCTGCTCTATCATGGCGCGTAGCAAATGCGTGCCATCTCCCGGCGCACCGCCACCACAGTTGTCAGACACCTCGTTAATCACAACAGGCTTCAGCGCACAAGCTTTTGCTTCCAACAGCGCCTCCTCAGCCGTCAGGCTTAAAGGCTGGAACTGTTCTTTTACCTGCCACAATTGCAGAGCCAGTTGTTTGGCAATTTTCTGCGCCTGCTCTCGGCTACCTCGGGTCGTCACTACAATATGGCTACCCACCTCGGGGACATCGGTATAGGGAAATCCATGAAACCAGCTGACATCGATCACATTTCTCTCGGTTTCAGCCGCAAGCATTTTACCGAGCATAACTTTGCCTATTCCTTGCATGGTCGTTGTTGTGGGCAACAGCATGGGAAGTGTTTCAACATGTGTGACAGGTCTAAATTTATTTTCGATCATGTCTACAATTAGATCTATGGCTTCAATAGCACGAAGATGCATATCAGTGTGTGGGTATAAATGACATGAAAAAGTGCCGTCTAACGCATCGGCCATAGACTGGCTTATATTTCCGTGCAAATCAAAGGCAGCTGTTATTGGTATCGCTTCTCCTACCTGTTGCCGAATTGCCCGCGTCAGGTCACCCTCTAAATCCGACAAACCCTGAACAACACCAGCACCATGAAGATCGAGAAAAACACCATCAATACTTCCCGCAGCCACGTCATCCTGTTCACGCTTGATACCCGCCAAAATTTCAGCTTTGAATTGGTCGTATGCTGACTGCTCAATAGTGCCGGAGGGCTGCGTGCTTGCGAACAAGATCGGTACTGGTTCAATCCCTAGTTCACTGCACCTGTCTAATGCCCCGCCGGTACTTGTTTCTGTTCCGGCCATATGAAACATTTTTTTGCCACGATACTGATAGAACGCAGATGACGGAGTGAGAGACCTACAATAGGTATTCGTCTCGTGATTAATGCCTGCTATCGCGATTCTCATGATTTATCTTTCCCATTCGTGAACTGCACGAAATCCATTCTTTCAGCTGGCTTTTTTTCAAGCCTTACAATGACCTCGGCAATAACCTCGCCTAGACATTCGCAACCGATTGTCGAAGGATGATACCCATCCGCCGCCATATGCCCAAGCTGAAATAAATTGAGCGAATCAATCCAGTGAACATCAGGCAGCAATTCTGCCGCTCGCTGTATCGTTTTATCCAGCATCGCTGCTCTGACGCCGAGGGCAAACTTCAAAGGATGCATGAGCGCCGGAAAACGCGCCATTGGTGGTATACCGAGGAAGATAATCGGAACACCGAAGTGTTCTCTGAGCGACGCTATCACTTGTGTAATCTCAAAATTCCAGCGAGTCAACGAGGTGAGGCCAGAGACGTCATTCACACCTATCGATACCACCACATAGTCAGGCAGCGTCTTACGGTTATCAATTTGCCATGTACGATCAACGGCAAAAGGTAAGGCCGGCTCTATAAACTCGCCGCTCTCAGAAAACTGGAGATTCGCTGAATCGTTACTACCAGCCGGCTGATACCTAGCCAACAGATCGCGAGCCCTGTCGCCATTACAGCCATCTGCTTGCCAGACTACCCGTCGACCAACTTTGCAAGATATTGAACGTGCAATTTGAGCAGTTAAAGATTTCTCAAGGTCGTTAACACCAACGCCTGCAATAACTGAATCTCCCACTCCGAGAATATGAATGGGTGGTTCCTTACCGTCATATTTACCGTGATTAGGGTGCGCGGCTTCTGGCAAATTGACGGCCGTTCTTCGCACCCAAACGCCCTGAAGGACGAGCAGCGGAAAAAGAAAAAGACACAGCGTCCACATCAAAACTAGTTTCGGCATAAACTTACCGGGCACTCACCCGTTTTCCAAATTGACCATAGTTATTCCCAATTCTACGTTGACCCGAGACGATTGCCCACCTATCATGATGTCGCAGTAGAAGGTGTCCTCGAGCGCTTTTTCGAAATCTGATTTCTTTTTATCAAGTGTTTCGATCAAATGAGGATTAAACGGGAATTCAGTGTGGCAAACGATTCGTTGATACGAACAAGTTTTCCGACTCTGAAGCTGCCCCCGCAACGGTAATCGAGTTAAGTGTACTTTTGTTGCCACTGTACCTCAGGGTATGGGAAGGCTAGTGCATAGAAGATTTTTTCGCTCGTAAGCCCGGAGACCGGCCTCGCTACTTATTGATTTACATATCGCGGCGGGCGGTTGTTGACATGACGGCGTCTGTGCGCTTCTCAGGTCCTTTGTTTCTCCAACACCCATCGTAAATCTAACACTAACACTCGGGTGGAGTGCGGAGAACCATGAATTCACAATTGAAAACCACTATAACAACGATACTTTGCATTTCATTGCAAGGCTTCATCGCTTCCAGCTATGGGGCGCAAACATCTTCTGTCCCAGATACAAGCACTACTGGGAATAACCTTGAATCTGTCACCGTCACGGCCTCACATACCCCAGTATCTATTCGAGACACGGCCAGTGCCATTACATTAATTACAAAACAGGAGATCGACAGGCGAAACGCAACAAGTCTTTCGGATCTTTTGCGGAATGTTCCCGGTTTCGCTGTCAACCAACAGGGTGCCAGAGGCGCTCTTACTCAGCTACGGGTTCGTGGTTCTGAGGCTAATCACGTTATGGTTCTTGTTGACGGCGTGAATGCAAACGACCTCTCGCAGGGCGGCCAGTTTAATTTTGCACACCTTACCACTCAGGGAGTCGAACAGATCGAAATTATCCGAGGACCGCAAAGCGCTCTTTGGGGTGCCAATGCAATGGCAGGCGTAGTCAACATCATTACAACAGGCGCGCGCCCGGATCCGGGCCAGCGGAACAATCGCAACATCAATGGGCAATTAGAATTCGGATCCTTCGGCACCAATCGATGGGGGTTTAACCTCGAAAACACAAGCGGCAGCAGCCAGATTAAATTTGGAATTCACGGTACAGAAACCGACGGCACAAATATTTCACGGCAAGGCAGTGAATCCGATGGTTATAAAAATACAACCTTCAATCTTTCGGGTTCTACTTTTTTCACCGACTCAATTTCAGCTAGCATAAAATACCGACAGACCCATTCAGAAGCAGAGTTTGACGACACTGATTTCGTCAACACCGGCTTACCTGTAGATGCCGAATCAAAAACCGACAGTGAGCAAAGATATCTTGGAGCAAGCTTGGGGTTAACGCTCCTTGAAGGCAAAGTTTCACAAAAATTCATAGCATCGCGGGTGGAAACAGACAATGAAAACCAAACATCAAGCCCGGTAAACGATGTTACAAGGGGCATAAGAACAGGCCTTCGAGCGCAAACCGATTTATTTTTTTCCGAACACACCTTCTCTCTTATTGCTGAATTTGAGGAGGAAGACTTCGTGCAGAGAGGCGCTGTGATATTCGGCGACCCTAACCGCGACGAAAGCATCGACACGATTAGCATGGCTTCTGAGTACAGATACAACGGTGAGAAGATCGATTTTTCTGCTAGTTCAAGGTTAGACAAAAACAGTGACTTTGACGATGCGGTTAGTTGGCGTATCACTACAGCCTGGCACACCAGCGACGTGACTACCCTATTCGGCTCGGTTGGTGAAGCAAACACGAACCCCACTTTCAGTGAACGCTTCGGTTTTTTTACTAACTTCCAAGGGAACCCAAACCTAAAGCCCGAGCAGTCACGCAGTT
>CAXRCG010000211.1:0-42076 GCA_964228885.1 Pseudomonadales bacterium
GTGCCAATGCTGATTGATATCTTTCTGCTTGCCAGCATTTCGCAATTCGATAATGTCGGGGAAGTCTTTCATACCGGCATAGGGATGTCTGACTAAGTTTCCCCAGCGACGTGCAAAGGCGATGTGGTCGCTTTCTGTCAGGGCCTGATTCGGAAACACAATTACTTGATGGTCAAGAAAATGCTGGTTAATCTCCAGCCACTCGACCTCAGTCACCTTCCGGACGTCAATCCCCTCGATTCGAGCTCCAAGCGGCGCAGCAATTCGCGTTACTTTCATTTTCAGCATCCTCTGTGATCAGTGTTAGGAAAGCGTAATCAAGCAAAAAGTGTGTTCTTGTGTGATTGTGATCTGTTAAAATTCGTACTTTCCCAGTCTTGAATTACGATTAGATAGTGTCACGTAAAAGGTAGTATATGCGACTCTGTTTTGTGTTTTTTAATCAGTTTCTGTCGGGAATCAATACCAATGATTCAAAAGGGACCTGACTCAATATGTACCAAAGTTGGAAATCTTTAGGTGTGTTGCGAAACATGCTGCACCTCGTTGCTTTGCTCCTTATCCTTGTTTTGCCTTTCGCTGACCCTATGTGGCATCCGGAAACGGTTTACGAATTGTTTATGGGGGCAATAATTCCCGCGACCGCTCCTATCGTATTTGTTGTCATAATGTTCGATGTGCTGATGTCAAGTGTGATGAAATCAGGCTATGAGTCTGATGAAACGCGCTACTTTGGGCGTGTTATTAGGTGGCATTTAGTGATTGGATTAACGCTCTTGGCCATGTGGTTTCTCTCGTTTACTGACGCTTTGTTTCTCTAGTAGGACTCCTGATACTCAACAAGCCGTTTAAGGGCCCATCGTCTTGATTGATAGATTTCGCGATTTTTGCGCATCAGTGATTTCCAGACCCTCGTGTTTTATCAAGAACGCTCCCCAGTTTTGGCTGGCTCTTTTTTCACTGCGATAGTGCAACAAGGTTTTCCCGTTGTATTCATCATCTGTCGCGATAAATTTATCCAGGGAAATTTTCGAGTAGGCTTTATTACCATTCAAAGGTATCTGAACCTAGTCTAGTCCGGCTGATTTGATCAGAGTTACCTCATCAAGTAGCACTTGTTCTCTGTCCATCACCTGCTTGGGTGCTCGCAAGTTGACGACGGCCGTAATACCTTGTTGCCCAAGTCTTTTGATAGTGGTCGCACTTGGTTGACCCGCAAAAGAGCTATCGCCGCTTACGAAATAGTGGTTGTCGTTTTAAGTTGAAGGCAAATTTTACGGAGTGCTATGTTGCAACTCTGCTGCCGTGATTGTTGTCAAGATGACACGGGCATTAAGTATCAGGAACGATAGATTTCTCATTTAGAAGCGCTCATGTTGCATGTCCGATACGACATTCGAGGAAGAAAAAGCCTAGTGTTGCCAAGCTAAAAAATCGTTGTTACATTGAATTTGTCATTATTGGTCCAGGAGAAACAGTGGATGGAGGTGCTTGATCACGAGCAGATCAAACAAGCGTTCGAACACGAGAAACGTTCCCCCGTTGTTCCTAATCTGGCCAATGTAGACTGGGGCGTGCTTGACTATTTCGGCTGGATTCATCCCGCAGGGCACCAGGGTTTTGTGGTGGTGCCTCTTGCCAATGATGAAATACGAGGGTTAGTGCTGAGGCGTTCCATGGCGAGCGTACGCAAACCGAGGTTTGAGATGTGTTCTTGGTGTAATCATGTTCATCAGTCCAGTGGAACGGCGATGTTTAGTGCGCTAGTCAGAGGTTCGGATGAGCGAAAAACAGTTGGCAACCTTATGTGTAGAAATCTAGATTGTAGTCTGAGGATTCGAAATTTATGTTCCGATCCTCCAAGTTATATGGGCGAGACAATTGATTTGGGGGATAAAGTTTCCAGACTTCAAAATTCACTTTATCGGTTTTTGCATCGATCGAACGCGCTTTATACGATGGAATCTTGATGTTGTTTCTGCTGATTAGTGTCTGTTTTCAATCTCTTTGATAAATAGATCAATCCTAGATTGCCAGGCTAGCTCATAAGCGTCATTCCATTCTGCGCCCAGAGACTCGGCAATCACTTCCTTTAGTGCCACCAATAAATTTCCGTACATGTCAGGTTTTACACTGTAGGCAAGTCGGTGGTTTTCTACCTCGAAATTCAGATAGCTTTGTTCGTTACGGTAGTCTTCATTCAGCATCAGACGGTATATCTCATCGAGCATTCGTCCCCGTACCATGTCATCAACGTGTGTCATCAATTCCTTGGAACCGGGGCACCTAGCAAAATAGTTTTTGTATACAGCAAGAGATATGTCACCGGCTTTTTCAGCGGCGATCTCAAATGATGTGTATACCAGATCTTTAGCCATCAGAACCTCTCTTTGTTTTAACCGACGAGTATACGTATTTGGCAAGTTGTTGCCTTACCGATTTTTGCGCGGAAATTGATCCCGCGCAATAAAATGGGACAAAACTTTCTTATTAAAATATGACTCTTAGGAAGCAGACATAGATTGAACTGTCTCCAGATCTTTTTTCAGGTGTTTCGAGGCAAAGAAATAGTTAATAAATGACACAAAATAGATACAGGTGCATATCATCAATGCGATGCGAAGGGATTCAACGTCGGTCATTCCTTGGGTGTGCTGTAACACGTCGCTCATTACGCCGACTGTCGTCGGTCCGAACACAAGGCCGATGATGTTGATGATAAAAAGTAGCAAAGCAGATGCTGCTGCGCGCATGGCCAGAGGGGCAAGGGATTGTGTCATGCCAAAGGTCGGGCCCGTATACAAATTGGAAAGCAGGGCGGGCATGATGTAGAGCGCAAGTGCGACATACAGACTGTCAAAAACGTAAACTGCGACAGAGAACGGCGCGGCAATGAGAAATCCGTATGCGGGAATCCACATATAGTACCGCACATCTTTAGCACCAAAGCGGTCAGCCAACACACCACCAAAAAATGTACCAATGCCGCCAGCAATACCGATGATCAATCCCAGCGCAGTACCCACTTCACCTGTTGTCATATCGTGCGTACGAATAAGAAAAGACGGCATCCAAGCGATTGCTCCGTAGCCAACAAATGCCTGAGTTGCGGCGCCCATTGAAAGGTGCCGAAATGATTTGAAACCCCACATTGTTTTAAGCACCTCGGCAAAGGGGATTTGCTCAACAGTGGGTTTGCGTCCTTCTGAATATCCACGAGGAGGTTCTTTTACAGTCATTTTCAACAGAATGGCAAGTGCAATACCAGGAATACCCACGACGAGAAATGCATTTCTCCAGCCAAAAAACTGATCTATCCACCCGCCAGCGAGATTACCAAACAATATTCCGACAGGTATTCCAAGAGCGTAAATTCCTAGGGCACTGGCTCGTGCGTCGGTTGGGAAGTAGTCTGCTATCAGTGAGTGTGAGGGTGGACTGCCCCCGGCTTCACCGACGCCCACGCCAATTCGGGCTATTAATAGTTGTACGAAGTTTGTTGCCTGACCAGACAAAGCCGTCATGGCGCTCCAGAGAGCTAGGCAGACAGAGATAATAGTGACTCGAGAGTGTTTGTCAGCTAGACGAGCAATGGGAATACCGAGCGTCGCATAAAAAATACCGAACGCCACGCCACTTAGAGCGCCAATTTGGCTGTCGGACAAATCGAGATCGGTCTTTATCGATTGGGCAAGAATGGCGAGAATCTGCCTGTCAACGAAATTAAATACATAGACGATTGTCAAAACCCCAAGCACGTACCTTGTATATCCTTTAGTAAATAGTGGTTGCTTTCCGTGCGTGGCTTGCTCTGACTGTTCAGTCATGAATTCTCCATTTGGATTTGATTTTACTGGCCAACAGGAAATTGTATTTCGAGTGTGACGTGATATGGGGGTTACCTGTTTCGTGAGTGCGCGTAGAACGCTATTCAGGTAATAACCTTGATGAAGGTTGATTGGGGTTCTCGCTCGGAGATTAGTTTGTTGACCGGTGCTCGAGTGTCTTCATAACCGATCGCCATACCGCAGAAGATGCCCAGTTCAGGTGGCGCACCAACAAATTCTGCTACTGTTTGCGGTCTGGTTGCCCAGATCTCCTGTGCGCAGGTTGCTAGTCCGGCCTCGGTTGCCAGCAACATAAACGTTTGTAGAAACATACCGAGATCAGACCATTGTGGCTTTCCCATTTGGTGGTCTACAAAACAGAAAAACGCACTGGGCGCGCCGAAAAATTGATAGTTCTCCATCAACCGCCGAATTCGTCCACCACGATCTTCTCTGGGTATGCCGAGGAGCGCGTACATATCCTCGCCAACTTTAAAACGTGAACTGCGATAGGGTTCAGATAATTGCGCTGGATATACATCGTACGCAGGGTCTTCCTGTTCTGTCCTGCTTTCCAAAAACTTTTGAAAACGGCTAAAGGACGCATCGTTGATCACGAAAATACGCCAGGGTTGCAGATTGCCTCCGGAGGGAGCCCTAGCCGCTTTTTCTAAAAGAGATAAGATTAGGCTCGTATCCACCTTTTGGTCAGTAAAGGCTCTGACAGATTTACGGCTGGCGACCGCGTCACTTACATTCATCACTATTTTTTCCTGTGCGTCACAATTGAAGAACAAGTGGATTAAGTCACGACCGACCAGCGGGAGTCAATGCCTTAGCCCTTAACTGAAGAGTTGCGAAAGTATCTTGATCATAGAGATGCGCTCCTGCATATTAAGCGAACAAATTGTTACTTGAACCGGCGAGCTCCTCGATGTAATCAATAATTTATTTAGGCGCTATTTGAATCGAGATAAGGTTATTTGATCGGCAATCATTATCGTTGTAGCAGTCGTCATGCTGAATAGTTTCGCGGATGGTGACCGTATGGGTTTAAGGCTTTTTAACATGGCCCCATGGTTGCATCTGGGAGCGCTTAGCCGCACCATGTGCACCTTTACATGATCCTTAGTCATTCGAAACTACCCTCGTTCAGTTTTCCTTGAAAACTGCGATCAAACAGGAGAACAATATGAAAACCTCAATTTCCATCGGCAGTGCTTACTACAACGGGGAAGATTGGGATGACCTTGTTGAATATACCGTCGAAGCTGAAAAAGCGGGCGTAGATTCCGCTTGGTCCGCCGAAGCATGGGGTATGGATGCGATTGTTCCATTAGCTTTCATCGCCGCAAAAACAGAGAGAATTAAACTGGGTACAGGCATTATGCAGATCTCCTCTCGGGTGCCATCGATGATTGCTATGACCGCCCAAAGCCTGGACACAGTTTCACACGGTCGATTTTTGTTAGGTCTTGGTGTTAGCGGTCCTCAGGTTGTTGAAGGATTGCATGGAGCAAACTTTGCTCAGCCCCTTGGTAGGCTAAAAGAGTGTATCGCGATTATTAAAAAAGGCTTGAAGGGCGATCGCGTTGAGTATGATGGCAAACATTACCTGTTGCCAAGACCAGGAGGTGAGGGTAAGCCTATCCGGTTATCTCAGCCACCAAGGCCAAACTTGCCCCTGTATCTTGCGACGCTAGGCCCGAAGTCCTTGGAGCTCACCGGAGAGGTTGCTCAGGGATGGTTGGGCACTTCATTTATTCCAGAACATGCAGATATTTTTCTTGAACCAATGACAAAAGGTGCTGCAAAGAGTGGCCGCACACTTGCAGATATTGATATTCAAATTGGTGCCAGTTTCGAGTTGGGTGATCATGTTGAGGAGATGATTGAAGCTAGGCGACCGGCTCTCGCATTTACCCTTGGTGCCATGGGCTCTGCCCAGACAAATTTTTACAATGATGCATTCAAGCGTGCAGGTTACGAAGAAGCAGCCATTGAAGTTCAGCAACTCTGGGTGGCGGGCAATAAACCCGAGGCAATTAAGCGGGTCCCTGATGAAATGGTACTTAAAACCAATCTCATTGGCACCAAGGAGATGATTCGCGAAAGGTTGAATGTTTATAAAAGTGTTGGTGTGTCGACCCTCAGTCTGCGCACGGGCGGAAAATCCTGGAAGGAAAAACTCGATGCACTGTGTGAGGCGGTTGATTTCGTGAAGGGAGAAGACTGATTGTTATCGTGAGTGGTGTTTAGGGTGTGGATTCGCGCATCCTCGGAATTTCAATTCGAAGTAAAATCACCGACGCCGCTGATTTTTATGCTTCGACCGCGAAGCGGCGCTCAGCAATGGGTTGCCAGTGAATCCTATACGCTAACGCCGAGTGTGCCGGTCGTAGAGGTAACAGACAAATACGGTAATTTGTGCCAGCGAATTGTGGCGCCCCCGGGTGACTTTGGGATTAGCACTATTTCAGTGGTGGAGACGGCAGATGAATATGATCAAAACCGCGACGCGGGTTTCATTGACATTCCGAAACTTCCTGAGTCAGTGCTCGAGTACTTGCTCCCTAGCCGGTATTGCGAGTCAGATCGATTCGGAAAAATGACACTAGATCTGGTTAAAAACATTCAGCCAGGATATCAACAGGTTGAGCGAATCGTTGATTGGGTAAAAGAAAACATCAGGTTCAAGCCGCTTAGCAGCACTTATCCGGTCTCCGCTGTAGAGGTTAACAAACGGCGTGAGGGTGTGTGTCGGGATCTGGCGCAAATATCAATGGCTATGTGCAGAAGTATCTGCATCCCTACTCGTCTTGTTGTCGGATACTTGCACGGTTTGGAGCCTATGGATATTCATGCCTGGTTCGAGGCTTATATTGGCGATCGCTGGTATGTATTTGATCCAACGCAGGATAACTTGAAAGGTGGGCGAATCGCTATTGCCTATGGCAGAGATGCAGCGGATGTTGCGATCTATAATCAATACGGCCCACTTTTATTGCCAAAAAAAATGGTGGTTTCGGTCAAAGCAGGCAAGGGCACTGCTAGCTAAACCTCGCATTGCGGATGACATCATGCACATAGTGCAGTTTTTCGATTACTGGGCGCGACAGTACAAACGGGTACAGGTCGCGTTGACCACTGCTCCGATTAATACTGTTTAGGGCGTAGGTGAGGGGTAGCCACTTCTCAAGAAGTTCATCAAAAGACGTGGCCCAATAGCTGTCAATGGGCGAAAAGGATTGACCTGACTGGTTGTTTGTAATGATAACGCCGTGATCGGTTGCGGTTTCAAGGGAGTCAACGATGTTTAGATAGTGCGCCCAGGTCTCAGCCCAATCCTCCCAGGAATGTGAGCTAGCGTAGGCTGTGACATATTTTTCGCGCCAGTCCGGTGTTGCGCCAACTTGATAGTAGTTAGCTATGGCTTTGTCGTAGTTTTCGCGCTCGTCTCCGAATAGCTTTCGGTAACCGGTAATTTTTTGTGTGTCTGCTATTAGATGTTGCCAGTAGTAATGACCACTTTCATGTCTAAAGTGACCGAGCACAGAGCGGTAAACCTCGTTCATATTAAGTCTGCGTTTTTCCCTTTCGGCGTCATCGGCTTCCGCAAGATTCAATGTGATAAGACCTGCAGAGTGACCTGTCATGACCCGCTGTGTTTCCTGAAAATCGTCTTTGAGGTCTTTCAAGAAATCAAATGCGAGTCCGTGTTTCTGATCTATTCCTTTGCCTACAACTGGAAGACCGAGTCTCAATAGACTGTAGAGTAGTCGACGCTTGCCTTGTTCAAGTTTTATCCAGAGAGGAATATTCTCAGTGACTGAAAGGTCAGGAATCGTGTTATTGAGCGCGCAGGATCGACAGTAAATGTCGGAACTTGTAGATGGAATCAGCCAGTTGCAGGCCCGCCAATCGAGCGTGTTTTTACATTTTTTAAAAGTAAGCCCCCTTGGATGTCCGTCAACGGGTTGCCACAACTGCTTTTCATTTTGATCAAGGGTGGCAAGATTATGGTCTTCGGGGATATACCCCAAGTCGTGCTGACAACGGACGCAGGTTAGGTTTTCAAAAAAGGTAAGTTGATTGCAGACCTGGCATTTGAAAGACTTCATTCGTGGGCTTGTACTTTTGAGACTGGAGTCATGGTAGCTGTAATGCTATTGGTAAAACAAGAAAATACGTAGCGGTGATAGCACGAGATAGCGAGTCGTTTTTTGCGGAGGGTTGTTTCTGCACATGTCAAAGGGAGCGTGACCGAAGCTATCTTTCAAGTACTTATTCAAGCCAGTGATGGTGTAGGACTGCGCGAGATCATGCTTGGCGCGTAATCAGATTCCTCCGTTGTCGCAGTTAGTGCGCAGTTGATATAGCTTGATGTCGGTGCTTCTATTGATCTTGGACACGGTAGCTTTTTCTCTGAAGGTTGCTGGTTTGTTCTGACCGCAAACAGATTGTCTCGCCTAGCACGCAATCTGAACAATGAACTATTTGAATTGACAGGGAAGTTTTTCATTAGAATATCCAGGACAGTAACGTGTCTGATAAAGTGATGATAATCGCAGCGATAAACGTTGTGCCCATGTCCTCAATTTCAAAATCTTCCAAGATCGCGTCGGTCAGATAGAGAAGGAATGAATTGATAACAATCAGAAAGAATCCGACGGTAATGATTACGAAGGGGATGCTTAAGAATTTTAAAACAGTGCCCAGTGTCACGTTGATCAGGGAGTAAACGATAGCAACAATTATTGCCGTGCCATAGCCTTCAACCCTGAGTCCTGGAAGTGACTCAGCGAGAAAAAATATCACGCCGCCAAGAACGAGTATGTGAAGTAAGAGGTCCATTTTTGTTCCTTATTCTAAATTTACTATCGGTCTTGTTACAGGATACACTTTTCGTGCCAAATCTTTAAGTGCTTGAATATTATGAAAATAAATCGATAGCAGTGTGTTTTTTGGTTGTTTTGACCAAAGACTTGATCAAATCGACCAGACCTGTAAACGCAGCGAAATACTGAGAGTGCGTTTCACTACGGGGATAAGAATGGCACACTTAGCGCTCTGTTGTTTGTATTCACAAAGTGTTCCCTCAACGAGAACGTTCATAAGCATTTTACAGGAGCTCCAGTATGCTCGATCTACACTATTGGCCGACACCGAATGGCAAAAAAGTGACGATTCAACTTGAGGAATGCGGCATTCCCTACAATATCGTTCAATGCAACATAGGAAGAGGTGATCAGTTTGCTAATAGTTTTCTGGATATTTGTCCAAATAACCGAATGCCTGCGCTGGTTGATGATGAACCAGAGGATGGAGGAGAGCCGATATCTGTGTTTGAGTCTGGTGCCATCATGCTCTACATTGCAGAGAAGACCGGGCAGTTCATGCCCGAAGATTTAAGAGGCCGATACGAGGTGACACAGTGGCTTATCTGGCAGATGGCGAATCAGGGACCCAAGACCGGTGAATGTGGTCACTTCAGAAGGTTAGGAGACAGTCAAGGTGACCAATCTTATGCTGTTACAAGGTTTACAGACGAGGTTAATCGATTTTACGGCGTTCTAAATAATCGTCTGTATAACCGCCCTTACATTTGTGGAGACGAATACACTATCGCGGATATGATCTGTTATCCATGGACCGTTAACTGGCAAGGACAGGGGCAGGATATCAATGAGTTTAAATATTTTAAGCGCTGGTTTGACGAGCTCAGTGATCGCCCCGGCGTCAAGAAGGGTATGGCGGTGGGTAGCGAGTTTGCCAACGATTATTCGAAAATGTCCGAGGATGAGTTGGCAGCTCTGCGAAATATGCTCTACAACCAGAGAGCCAGGCCAGCACCTGACACGGGTGGTTTGTTAGGTTGAGTTCCCGCACCACATGGTTGGTGATTCCCTGCTTCAATGAAGTAGCAAGGCTGGCTCGTCAGGAGATCGCCGAACTGGTGGCGAGTGACGATGTGGGTGTCGTCCTCGTTGATGATGGCTCCGATGACGGTACGCGGGAATTGATGGTCAGTATTCAGAGCGCTGGTCCCGGTGTCGATGTACTTGTTCTTCAACAGAACATGGGGAAAGCGGAAGCCGTTCGCCGAGGCATGAACCACGCACTGACCCTAGGAGCCAAAGTTGTTGGTTATTTGGATGCTGACTTTGCGACGCCTGCCAAGGATATGTTTAGGCTGCTGAACAAACTTGAAGCTAACAAGGCAAAGGTTTGCTTAGGCTCCAGATGGCTTCATTTGGGGGCAAAAATAGACCGTACCGCTTTCCGTCACTACGGAGGTCGCGTGTTTGCAACGATTGCATCCTCGGTTTTAAAATTGAACATTTACGATACTCAATGTGGTGCAAAAGCTTTTTGTGTAAGTGAAGTGTTAGTGAGATCGCTATCTGAGCCTTTTCTTTCTCGTTGGGCATTTGATGTTGAACTCATTGGTCGTTTACTGAATGATGCCTCTGAAGGCGTTAGATACACGGAGCAGGATTTTATTGAAATACCGTTACAGACGTGGCGGGACATTCGGGGTTCAAAGATTCGTATTGCTGATATGCTGACCGCCACATTCGAGTTGTTGCTTATCAGTCGTGCCCTGAAACGGTGGAGTAAGCGAAGATAACGTAGACGATGTTATAAAATATTGGAGCGATAAATGGCTCGCGTAACACCATCGATCGACAAGTTGCTGGCCTTGATAGAGCATAAGCAAGATGATTTAGTTTCCTTGACCCAAGCGCTTGTTCAAATTCCGACGATAAACCCGCCGGGAGACTACTACGCAGATTGTATTGAACTTCTGAATTCTAGGCTTTCGACTCGAGGGTTTGAAATCAAGATTATTCGTGCCGAAGGAACGCCGGGAGACACCGATCGATATCCTCGTTTAAACCTTATTGCCAGAAGAGAAGGGGGCAAGCCAGGCCCTTGTGTTCACTTCAACTCACACATCGATGTTGTCCCTCCCGGAAAAGGCTGGGACGATGACCCGTTTTCGGCTGTCGTCCGGGATGGAAAAATCTATGGTCGTGGCACGTGTGATATGAAAGGCGGGCTTGCTGCTTCAATTATCGCGGTAGAGGCACTGATTGAGTGGATGCCCAACTTTCCAGGTTCGATAGAAATTTCTGGTACTGCTGACGAGGAGACAGGTGGTTATGGTGGTGTTGCTTACCTTGCGGAAAAAGGTTGGATGGCGGCGCCAAGAATTGATCATGTGATCATTCCCGAACCCCTGAACAAAGATAGAATTTGTCTCGGCCATCGGGGTGTGTGGTGGTCGGAATTGGAAACTTTTGGCACGGTTGCCCATGGCTCTATGCCTTTCCTTGGTGATAGTGCTATTCGGCATATGACAGCCGTACTAAATGAATTTGAAACAGCGCTTTATCCTTTACTGAAACAGAAGGTCACGGCGATGCCCGTTGTGCCAGATGGCGCAAAACAATCCACGCTGAACATTAATTCTGTTCATGGAGGATTGGAAGAGGAATTTTCTGGTTTACCTGCACCTATGGTTGCTGACTCTTGTCGACTTGTATTAGATAGGAGATTTCTAATCGAAGAGGAACTTATCGAAGTCAAGTCCGAAGTGCTGCAAATACTAGAGAGATTAACCAAGACTCGGAAAAATTTTTCATACGAATTGAGAGACCTGTTTGAAGTGATTCCCTCAATGACTGACAGAAATGCGGCGGTTGTCCAATCGGTGGATCACGCGATTAGTGAGATATTTGGTCGAGCACCCGAATACGTAGTTTCTCCGGGAACCTATGATCAAAAACATATTGATCGCATTGGTAAGCTAGATAATTGTATTGCTTACGGACCAGGTATTCTTGACCTTGCTCACCAGGCTAATGAGTACGTTGGCATCGCAGATATGGTTGAGTCCGCCAAGGTTATGGCGCTCGCAACCCGTGAACTATTGACAGGGGCGCAGGTGAATTGAAATTACAGGACAAAATTACAGTCGTAACCGGTGGCGCATCCGGGTTTGGTGCGGGGGTTGTTGCAAGATTTCTTGAAGAGGGGGCAAATGTAATAATCGTTGATTTCGACGAAACGACAGCGTTGGCGTACATAGAGTCTTTGAAGTCGGACCGCGTTCATTTTGAGTATGCAGACCTAGCGGACGGGAAAAGTGTTGCAAAACTCTTTGATCGTTTGCAGGCTCGTTGGTCGCGACTTGATGTGCTTGTCAACAATGCCGGTACAACACATCTTCCAGCCTTGCTTGAAGACGTGTCAGAGAAAGACTTCGACAAAGTCTTCGCAGTCAACGCGAAGAGTGTTTACTACACGAGCAAATTCGCAGTACCTTGGATGAAAAAGCAAACAGCAGGTGCGATAGTCAATATCGCCTCCACTGCGGCGTTAAGTCCAAGACCTCACTTGACTTGGTACAACGCGTCCAAGGGCTGGATGGTGACGGCAACAAAGTCGATGGCTATTGAGCTTGCCTCTGACAGTATCAGGGTTAATGCAATATGCCCTGTGGCTGGCGAGACACCGCTGCTTACATCATTTATGGGTAGCGATACACCGGAAACCAGAGAAAAGTTTCTGTCTTCCATTCCATTGGGACGGTTTTCAACACCGAAAGATATCGCCGCGACAGCGCTCTATTTGGCGAGTGATGAAGCTGCGATGATCACGGGTGTTGCGCTTGAAGTAGATGGTGGTCGCTGCATCTAAATGGCGTCGTTGTGCTGCGTAACATGCCAAAAATACCTGTTACTCAAATTCACGATGTTCCCACCAGGGAAAAAACTCAGGCATTTCAGCGCTCACCTTGCCGGGAAATATCGCCGGTCTTTTTTCTAGAAACGACGCAACGCCTTCTTTTGCATCCGTAGATTTGCCCATGGCGTTTACGCCTCGAGAATCAATGTTGTGGGCGACCACGGGGTGATCAGCGCCAAGCATTTTCCACATCATGTTTCTGATCAACGCGATGGACAAAGAAGAAGTCTGGTCCGCAAATTCGAGTGCCAGATTCCTTGCTGCAGGTAAGAGATCTTCGGGTTCGTGCAAACTTCTTATTAAACCCTTTTCGAGCGCCTCGTCAGCGCTGAAAACGCGGCCAGTATAAGTCCACTCCAACGCCTGACTAATGCCTACCAGTCGAGGCAGGAACCAGCTTGAGCAGGCCTCTGGTACGATACCGCGCTTGGAAAAAACAAAACCATATTTTGCGTTAGTAGAAGCCAATCTAATGTCCATCGCACACTGCATGGTCGCGCCGACGCCCACAGCTGGTCCATTACAGGCTGATATGATTGGTTTCAGGCAATCAAAAATTCGAAGGGTCAGTAAGCCCCCGCCATCTGCGATGGACTTTTTTTCTTCTTGCGCGGCTTTCGGCGCGGCAGCGTCAGCATCGAAGGTGTTTGCACCACTGGAAAGGTCGGCGCCGGCACAGAAACCTCTGCCCGCGCCTGTGACGACAATGGCCTTTACGTTGTCGTCGGCATCGGCTCTGTCCAGGGCATTGATCATCTCTGTCATCATCTGCCCCGTGAATGCGTTTAGCTTGTCGGGTCTATTCAGTGTGATAGTCAATATGCCTTCATCGATATCGTAAATTATTTCTTGGTAGTCCATATAGTCACTCGCTGTTGTTTAAACCTTGTGTGGAAGGATGTGCTCCGACATTGATGGTGTTTTGGGGTAACGCGTTGCAATGTCAGTCTACTGTCCGAATGTCTTAGCTTTTTGAAGGTATGTTAATTCTTCTTTTGTGTTGGCGCGTCCTAGGGCAGTGTTTCTATGAGGGAAACGTCCAAACCGGTTAATAATTAGCTGGTGCTCGGTCGCATGTTCTAAAAAACTTTGAAGTTGAGGATGCCATTTTGGATCTGCTTCCCTTCTTAGCACTTGAAATAATTTGACTGATTGTTTCTGAAATGCGGATGACTCAGCATGCTCGAATGGCATATATAAAAAAACCTGTTCAACTGGCTTAAGTGACTTATGTCGTTCTGCATCGACCACCTGACGTGAGATAGCTAAAGCGTCAGCATCATTTGCAAATGCCCGTGCTTGGCCTCGATAAAGGTTTCTCGAAAATTGATCCAGCAGAATAACAAGCGCGAGACACCCATGCGTGCTCTTTGTCCATCCTGCCAATTTGCCTTGTTCTGCTGCCAGTAGCAGTTCGCCGAACTGTCGTCGTATCGCATCATCTGCGGCGGGGGTGCTCATAAACCATTGTTTGCTTTTCGACGCAGCAATCACTGCATCGTCAGCGGCTTCTCCAATCCAATATGACATCACACGATCTATATCGCTCACGCACGGAACCACCGCGCTATCGGGCATGGGCTAGTAGTTCCTCATCTGTTAGTTCCAGATATTTTTTGAGATGATGCACGCCAAAATAGAAAGGTAATGTGTCTGCTAGAGCAATCAATAACTTCAGTACATAATTGCTACCCATGAGCACAAATAGAGTGCCTGCGGTTATAGCCCCCGCCAAAAATTGTGCGCCAAATGTAACCGCGACGACCATAAATGAATCGACACCTTGACTGATAACCGTGCTGCCGTTATTTCTTAACCAAAGGTGCTTTCCATTTGTGAGGTTCTTCCAGAAATGAAACATATAGACGTCACAATATTGTGCAGCGATGTAAGCCATCATAGAAGCAGTTACTGCACCTGTGGTTGTGGCGTAGAGTAATGAGTACATTTCAATTGACCCGCTAACAGTTTCTCCGTTTGGCAGGCTGACGCTGCCCGCTAGTGGTATGAGTTGCCAGGGAGGCTGAAGCTCAGGGCTGACTGAGGGCATCATGTTACCTACCCACATAGTAGCGACGATAAATATGTTGAGCCCCAGTCCAACTGTCACGAGAAAGTTTGCCCGGGCACGGCCATAAAGTTCGCTGACTAAATCTGTACACAAAAACGTAATTGGGTAAGGTAGGACACCAACGGCAACCGCGAGCGGGCCTATTTCGATAAACCGGGTAATACCAATCAGGTTCAGCATTGTCATGGCGCTAAGAAATGTGCCGGCGAGAATGAGAAATACTCGTTCACGTTTCTCATGCAGTTCAGGTGAGATGATTCTCGCTGTAACTGCTTGACCTGTATCTTGAAGAGATGTCATGTTTCAGGGTTTCCTCAGTGCTTCTAAATTTGCGTGTGGTAAATGCAGTGTTATCGTTCTACTTGGCCAAGGTTTGCGTGAATGACAGCACCGTTGATCACAGGATTCTCCGCGGCAAAAATGATAGTGCTAGCAATCTCTTCAGGCGTAACAAGACGGCCAAAAGTGCTAAGCGTCGAAAGACTTTTAATGATTTCCGTATCTTCACCTACATGGGCGCGAAGCATTTCTGTGTCCGTAAACCCAGGGCAAACGCATGCGGTATGTATGCCTGTATTTGCAAGATCCTGGCAAGTGGAGCGCATCATGCCGATGAGTGCGTGTTTGCTCACAACGTAGCTATAAGTGTTAGCGACCGCCTTTTCCGAAAGTGTCGAGCCAACGTATATGATGCCAGAGCCTTGTGTCATTTTTGGAATCAAAATCTGATTTAGAATATGAGGAGCAACAACATTCAACTCGAGTGTATGTCTAAAATCTGCAGTGGCGGTTTTGGCTGCTGAGTCGCTTTTCAATTCAGCGGCGTTATGGACCAGTATGATATCTCCGTCGATTTGAAGTTCCTCGACAAGAAGAGCGAATTTATCAGCAGCATCTGGTGCCGCAAGATCGATGTTGTGATTTTCAATGCTGGCGTGAGCAGCATCTGAACGTGAAATGTTGATGACGCGGTAACTTTTTTCAGCTGCCATTTTAGCGACCTGAAAACCGATACCTTTACTAGCGCCAGTAATTATCAGTGTTTTCAATTTTGACTCCAATGTGCTGAGGCGCCCTGACCAGGGCTAGACAATATCTTGATACTAAGTTCAACAATGCCGGCATCGGCAAGGTCAGGATGGTTTAACACACGTTCTAGGAAATAGTGAGAAAGTTCTTCCACTGTACTATTGGCAATCGGCAAAATCATCAGGTCTCTCGGTAAAAATGGAATTCGTTCGCCATCAAAAATGCCATAAGTGTAGTCGTTGCCATGTTCAATTTCGAGATGTGGAGATCGAGAGGGTAAAATCATTTTTTCGTCAATTTCATCACACATTGCTCGGAGCATTTTTTTCAAGATAGCATAGTCGAAAAGTAAACCGGTGTCTGACAAGGGTGCGGTCGCCTTGCACTCCAGCTGGTAATTGTGGCCGTGCAGATCCTCGCGTTCAGTGGCGTTAAAAATCGTAAAATGTGCAATTGAGAAGTTAAGTGCTTCCTTATTGAGTTCGATGGTACTAAGTCTTGGAGCAGATTTTGCTAGGGTGTTTTTTGCCAGTTCTTTCAATTGTATTTCCAGTTTGTTGATTGCACGAATATCTTACCTGATGGTAACCCATTTGCGTCAATCAAGGGAGATAGTGCACACTCGGATGTGGTTGTTTTCAATCCGAGTATTTTAATCCATTAGAGTTGAATTCAGGTTTCGATGCGGAGGAATATAAAGTGAGACTGACAAAACTAAGTCGATCAGTGAAAGAAAAGGTTGTTGTAGTGACCGGAGCTGCCAGCGGCATGGGGAAAGCGACTGCAGAGTTATTTGCAGATGAGGGAGCTCAGGTTGCGGCCATCGATCTGACTGAAAGTGCGCTAAATAACGTAGTAACGGCGATCAACGCGGCAGGTAATAGCGCAAAAGGATGGGTGCTCGACTTGGCAGATGCCGAGGCGATTAAGACTGTCTTTGATGACATCGCTGCGCATTTTGGCGGTATCGATATCCTGGTTAACAATGCGGGTATATCGCTTGGTACAGCGATCGACGCAGAAGACTATCCTGCGCTTTGGCATAAAAGTATTGCTGTACTGCTGACCGCACATACCCTGACGATTCGCGCTTCTCTGCCTTACTTGCGTCGATCTGAACACCCCCGAATAATCAATATTGCATCAACAGAAGCACTTGGTGCCACTAAATTTGGCAGCCCTTATACCGCGGCCAAATCAGGCGTGGCGGGATTAACGCGGTCACTTGCGGTCGAGTTGGGTGATGATGCTATCACGGTTAACTGTGTCTGCCCGGGACCTATCAATACTGGCATGACTGCGGCAATTCCTGATGAAAATAAAGCGATATTTGCTCGTCGCCGAACAGCGCTAAAACGTTATGCTGATCCGGAAGAGGTTGCTCACGCGACATTGAATTTTGCATTACCCGCCTCCCAGTATATGACGGGAGTTACCCTGCCGGTGGACGGTGGTTTAACGATACGTAATGCATAGTAGGATTAACCGGCAAAAGATTGTCTTTGTTCCTTTAGCGTTACTCTCGTTTGCTACTTACTGCCTCAAAGCTGTTCCGTTACTGTCGGGGCCGAAGTTGCTTGAAGCTGCTTTGTAGACAGACAACAAAGCGACAAAAGCCCACGAGCTTAGAGTGCCTAACTAAAAACAATGATTGTATTCCCTTTGCAGGCGAGTAAACTTGCGCCGCTGTGCCGCCCCGTATGTACTCTCGTTAATAATGCATATTTCTCTCCTAGGTGTCCCCAATGTCCGATATAGAAGCTTCCGCGATCTCATTTGATGAATTAGGGCTTACGAGCGATGTGCTCGCGGCTGTTAATGAAGTAGGTTATGAGAACCCATCGCCCATTCAAGCTAAAACTATTCCCCATCTAATCAAGGGTATGGACCTATTGGGTCATGCACCGACTGGAACAGGAAAAACCGCGGCATTCGCACTCCCCCTGCTGTCTAGACTCGATGTGAAATCAAAGAATGTGCAGGTTATGGTACTTGCACCTACCAGAGAACTTGCAATTCAGGTTGCTGAAGCTTTCCAGCGTTACGCTTCAAAAATCAGGGGGTTTCATGTGTTGCCCGTCTATGGCGGACAACCTTATCTCGGCCAAATCAAAGCGTTAAAGCGTGGTGTACAGGTAGTGGTAGGTACGCCAGGGAGAGTGATGGACCATATGCGCAAAGGTACGCTTAAGCTGGATAATCTGCAGGCGTTAGTCCTCGATGAGGCCGATGAAATGTTAAATATGGGCTTCCTCGAGGATGTTGAATGGGTGTTGGAGCAAACGCCGCAAGACAGACAAATCGCATTGTTCTCCGCCACAATGCCAAAAGAAATCAAGCGTATCGCTGACAAGCACCTGAATAGTCCACAGGAAATAAGGATCAAGACCAAGACAGCGACCGCCGATACGATTCGGCAGCGTTACTGGCAAGTCAGTAATATGCATAAACTTGATGCGCTTACACGCATACTTGAGGTCGAAACCTTTGATGCGATGCTGATGTTTGTCAGAACCAAAGTACAAACGGTTGAGCTCGCAGAGAAACTAGAAGCGCGCGGATACTCTGCTGCAGCGCTTAATGGCGACATGATGCAGAAAACGCGAGAACAGATGGTCGAGCGTCTAAAGAAGGGGTCGCTGGATATTCTGGTTGCTACAGACGTTGCTGCGAGAGGGTTAGATGTTGATCGAATCACCCACGTGGTTAACTACGACATTCCTTACGATACTGAAGCATATATTCACAGGATAGGTCGGACCGGACGAGCCGGCAGAAGCGGAGACGCGATCTTGTGTGTCTCGCCGAGAGAGCAACGCATGCTGAAAGCGATTGAGCGTGCGACGAAGAAGCATATCGAACCGCTTGAACTGCCAACAACCGAGATGGTCAACAACAAGCGGATCGCCGACTTTAAACAGAGCATTAGCGATACCCTGGCTGGTGGTAGGTTGGAGTTCATGCAAGGTATACTAGAGCAATTCGAACAAGAGCACGACGTGCCAGCGCTGGAAATAGCCGCGGCACTCGCAAAGATGTCGTTGGGAGATCGCTCTCTGTTGTTGGTTGAGAAAAAAGCGAGAAAAGCAAAAGAGCGTCATGTTGACGAGAGAACTAAAAAGCCGCGTCGCGATGAGCGTCGGCAGGAACGAGGTTCGCGGCAATCTGGCAGCAAGGAAACGAGCAGAGCAAACCGTAAAAAAGACCAGGCTCCCCCGGACGGTATGGAAAGATTCAGAGTTGCAGTCGGTCATGCGCATGATGTTCAACCGGGCAACATTGTCGGTGCTATCGCTAACGAAGCGGGGCTTGATGCCGAACATATTGGTCACATCAATATTCAGGAAAACCACAGTCTGGTAGACCTGCCAATGGGAATGCCTAAAGATATCTTCAGAGATCTCAAAAAAACTTGGGTTTGTGGACGTAAACTTGACATCGTGCGCTTGAAAGAGGGTGCAGATGAAAAGCCGTCAAAGGGAAAGCGGTCCACCAGTGCTAAAGGCAAAAAATCTGGCGCAAAAGACAGGAAACCGCGTAAGACGAGAAAATCAAACAGTATCGGTGATTAGCGCTCGAAGCCTTGCAGTGCAAATGTTATTCGGATTCAATCAGGCTCAGACAGGATTGGAACAAGTAGTCGAGAAAACGAACGCGTGATAGACAACCCGTCTTTATGGTGGTGTGGGTGAATATCGGCAGTAAGCGCAATTTTTATTGTATGCTTATCGGTAACCTATGCGATTTCCTGCCTTTGCCGAGACTTCGAATCTTTGTAATGAAACCTACTGTAAGCAGAAGTTTTCAGCTGTTTGTTTGTTTCGTGCTCCGTGTTCGCTTCTTGTAGAATTTCTTGATGTTGTGATTCGTATGATTGTCGAGGATGTGGTCAAGTGTGCGACCAATTTTAGTCGATATACGAATACGCTCTATTTGCGGCCAAGTAGCACGTTCTCCTTCAGAAACAAGCTCTTCGATTTCTTTAGTCGACAATTGCGCGAGGAGCTTTTGTGGATCGACAAAATTGAAACTTGGGGCAATGTTTATATCTCCAGTGTAATTCTGAGCCATGACCGAGTGGAACATACTCATTGCTTGACCCGCGCTTGGGATCTGGCGGAGATATTTTCTACTGAACTGTTCGCTCGTCTTAAGCATTTCTCGGGTTGCGTGACGCATGACCGACTTAGTGCCACTAGGTAGAGGTATTAGTTTGTCAGTGCTTAGCATTGCCAGCGAGAGGGGGTTCGCCTGACTCACAATATAGTGGTTGACGGCGTAGAGTCTTGATAGTCGTTTCGCAGGCAGGTCATCTGTTACGGCGCCGTCAACCCAACGCCGGTTAGGCAAATACGGCTGTGGTTCACCGTAGACATTTTTAGCCATCAACATCACCGGTGGAAAAATGCCGGGTACGGCGCATGATGCCATGACCGCGCTTCTGATGAAGACGTTAGGAGATGTTACCGCGTTCATCAATCTTGAGGTTTGGTGTTCTTCATACGGCGCGATAGTGACGCTGATCGATCGACCGGTTTTCTCATACGCCTCTTGAAATGTCATGTTTGGTATGAATCTTTCCAACATTAATCTAAGCTGATCCGGATCGACCTGAGGTCGAACAAGTCCCCAGGGTTCTTGTCTTGGTTGTTCATCGAATGGTGACTGAAATAAGTCCGTTTGAAAAAGCTCAAGCAATTCAGCGGTGGTGTGTGTGCCGAGTAACGAAGCAAACACTGATCCAGCACTAGAACCTGAAATTACGTCGGGTAATAGGTCCTGCTCAATGAGCGTTTTTCCTACACCATGATGAAAATGACCGAGAGAACCGGCACCGCTCATCATCAGCGCCGAGCGACCGAAACAAAGACGCGCACGGTGAAAGAAATCTATTTTGTCTTCGTGATTTAGTTCATCCGTTTCAGGCAGCGTCTCGATGTGATGAAGCGCATCAACGACTTCATCCACATAGTCAGTAATCAGTTTTTTTGTACCGATTTTTGACTGCTCATACATAGCAGCACTGCCTATGCCGCCCTGATTACCGTGAATTCCCTCGTTTAATGCGAATAAAAGGCCCACATCGTCGTGATTAGCACGGAGTTTTCTTAGTTCATCAACTCGATACTGAATATTGGCGTAATCGTAGCTGTTGGACGTTGGCTCGAGCTTCCACTTGTCCATACCAGTAGCTTCATCATGGGCTAAGGCAGATTCTTTCCATTCTTTATAACTGGTTGCGCGACGAAGCTCCCGGTCTAACCGGGAGTGGCTGGTTCTGAGTGAAAACATTCAAACTCCAATTCCAAAACTCACTATGTTGCAGCGCAGTATAGATCCAAATTATGTGTTGGTCACCACTCGATTAGCGGTTTTGCTCACAGGGCTGACGACTCTCATGCTCATTTCGAACCCTCACGGCATGGGGGTTAATTTGTCCGCCGATTATGCAATTGCTGTTTTACCCAGTCAGCAGCAGACTGAGGAGACGCTTATTGCCTAGTGATCACCATGTCTGATTCGATCATATTGTCCAAATCATATTCAATGTACTGCTCAAGGTCTTTTCTTGACCTAGTCTCGCTTAATACTGTGAGAACCTGACTTAAAATAGCCAGTGCCACGGAGTCAGAACACATAGAAGTTGATGCCTCAGCCTCAGTAATTGCCTGTTTTATCAGTTGTTTTGCCCGTGTATTTTCTCCGCTCACCTCATCCACCTCATTGGATAAATGTGGCATCATGCCCCGCGACAGGACCCATTACTTTGCGCCAGATCAAAAGTACTGCAGCAAGCTGCTCCTCACCTCAAAACAAGCTAGGGAAATCAATGTGGAAGTAACAAGAATCGGGGCTTATGGCATTCTCATGGACGAAAACAGGGTCTTGCTCTGCAGGCTTTCGAGCCAGGTACCAGGATTTGCAGGAAACTGGACTTTGCCAGGTGGCGGCATAGAGTTTGGCGAACAGCCCGCGGATGCTATGGTCAGGGAAGTTGAAGAGGAAACAGGACTGCTCGTTTTACCTAAAGTTATTGTGGATGCTCATTCACTTCAACGGCAGTTTGACGGGCGTAATATGCACTCGATTCGAATAGTGTACCAAGCAGAAGTGGTCGGTGGTGAATTGCGGTTTGAACAGGATGGCACTACAGATCGCTGTGAATGGTTCACTAAAGAAGACGCACGGGCGTTGCCGTTGGTGGAACTTGGCAAAGAAGGTATCGAGCTAGCTTTTAGATCGTCGAGCGAATCGAAGGCATCGGGTTAGGTGTGAACAAAGAAGGCGAGCGTCCGGAACCGGTCATCAAGGATGTGAGCCACCTCGAAGTATTGAGTACCTATGTGCATACTTCTCGGTTAGTAAAAGCGTATGCCTCCGAAGGCACTAGCATCCATTACGATATCCCTTCTGCAAACAGAGTAGGTTTTCGAGCCCCATCATAGGCGGGGAAATGGGTGTACACTATCTAATTCACACCCTTTGGCAGCAATGTTTGGCTGACGCTTTGGATATGTCGATCTATTTTCGTCGGCCAGATATTCTGGGACGATACCTTCACAGTTGCTGCATCTGCATGGAAAAGCATTGGGTTGATACGAGAAGGTGAGGTGTTGACTGAAGCTAGCGTGAATCTTTTGCAATAGCTGGTTGGAATAGCCCCGCTAGCTAATCTAAGCAACTCAATTAACTAAGGAAAAGAATAATATGCCTCAAGCATTTGAAGGGATTCGCATTATCGACTTCTCCCAGGTTCTTGCCGCACCGTTCGCGGTGATGCAGCTGGCGCTGTTAGGAGCAGAGGTGATCAAGATCGAGCAACCCGAGGGCGGTGACCAGACACGAGGTCTAATGAATTTCGGAGAGGATTTTGGGTTATCGCCTTCTTTTTTAGGTATGAATCTGAACAAGCAAAGCCTGACGCTTAATCTTAAAGCGCCGGAAGCCGTTGAGATTGTTAAACAGCTGGTCGCTAATGCGGATGTCGTGGTGGAGAATTTCAAAGCGGGCACGATGGAGCGCATGGGACTTGGCTTTGATTCTCTAAAAGCAATAAAGCCAGACTTGATCTACTGTTCTGTCACCGGCTTTGGTCAAACTGGGCCCAAGGCAGGAGAGGCAGCCTATGACGGTGCAGTGCAGGCTGCATCAGGCATGATGTCACAGAATGGGCACGCTGAAACAGGTCCAACAAGGACGGGTTATATGCCTGTAGACATGTCGACAGCATTAAACACAGCTTTCTCCATAGCAGCAAGCTTGCACAGAAAGGCGAAAACTGGACTGGGTCAGCGAATTGATGTCGCGATGATGGACACAGCTATTGTGATGCAGGCTGCACAATACAGCAACTATTTAAACCAAGGTAATCTTGTAGGTTTAAGAGGAAATTCCTCACCTACTCGACAGCCGACAGCTAATGTATTTGCGACCAGCGATAGCTACATCCAGATTACGGCGCTAAGACAACAGCAGGTGGAAAAGTTGTTTGAAGCGATCGGAGAAACTGAAAAATTGGCCCTTAATGCATTTGCCACGCCCGAGTCCCGCATCAACAATGCGGAACGTGTAGGGGAGCTTGTTGCTGCTGCGATCAAAACTGAAACGACGACCTATTGGCTAGATAAACTCTCTGTTCTGGGAATTCCTAGTGCGGAGATCAGGGGGCTACCTGAAGTGATGGAAGATCCTCAGTTTGAGAATCGAGAGGTATTCGAGACTCTGCCACACCCCGTTCAAGCTACGAGGGAATTTACTGTTGTGAAAGCAGGTTACATGCTTGATGCAGATGGGCCAGCAGTGAGGAACGCTCCGCCGCTACTGGGCCAGAATACGCAAGAAATACTCGAGTCGTTAGGTTTTGACGCCGTAATCATCGAACAACTAAAACAAAATGGAGTCTGCTAGTCCTGCTTTTGATGGTAAGCAGCTAACGGTGCTGGTTAGTGCCATCAATTCCATGCGTGTGGCCATGGGAGATTTCTCCGTGTGTTGCTTCCCGCACTTTTAAAATGTTGATTTCGAAGGTGACAGTTTTACCTGCCAGAGGATGGTTGGTGTCGACGTCAACATTAAACCGCCCAACCTTTTTGATGACCACATCCTGCGCGCCCTGTTGAGTATTTACTTTGACCGCCATGCCAGGTTTGTACTTTTTGTGTATCGTCAGCAGGTGCTTAATCGGTACTCGTTGGGTGGCATTTTCCTTAACCAAGCCGTAGGCACGCTCCGGTGGAAGTGTGACGTTAACCGCGTCGCCTTCTTGTTTTCCCGCGAGTGCCTCTTCAACGCCAGCCATCATGTTTCTATACCCGTGCAGGTAGACCATTGGGTCCTCGGGCGTACTTCTTTCGAGTTCGTTACTATTCTCATCGTTAAGTACATAACTAAAAGCCACAACTTTGTTTTTATCGATTATCATTTTCGATTTTCTTCCCATGTTTTAAAGCTGTGTCGCCGCTGTACTTTTACCCGAGCTTGATGCCTTTTTCCGTAATTAGAAATTGTCGTTCCGGGTTGTCTTGCGGCACCTGTTGTTCTCCGTCGCTGTGCATGAGGGAACCATCGTGGCTGTATTGTAGTATATAGGACTTCCGTTCGCCGGCGGTCTGATTTGAGCCGGTTCTGTGTGGTGTTAAAGATGAAAATACAACAACATCGCCTGCTTTGGCTTCCACTGGCACGGCATCAACCATACCACTCAGACACTGCCATCCTAAATCGGTATGCCAATGTTCAAGTGTACCGGTTTTATGTATGCCCGGCATCACCCAAGGGCAACCATTTTCGACGGTCGTGTCAACCAGCGGCACCCAACAAGTAAGATAGTCTTGGGGGCTAACAAAGTTGTAGCCGTTGTCCTGATGCCAAGGAAATTCATCCGGACAATAGGCCTTCTTGTAAACAGCCTGGTCCCAATACAAACGCGAAGTTGGACCGAGTAGATCAAGGCATAAACCAGCAAACACAGGGTGCATGGAAAATTTTCTTACAATGTCACTCTTCAGGACAGGATGAAGGGCAAATGTGATTTCATCAGCTCGGGCGATGTATTTTCGCTTATCATCAAGGGTACGAAGGAACGCATTGGTTCTTGCCTCGAGTGGATCAATTGCCTCAGTTACCGCAGCTATCAGTTCGGCCGGCAGTACATTTTCTAATAGGAAAAAGCCGTCTTCGTTCCATTGATGTGCATGCTGTTCGGAAATCAAGTCAAAAGGAGCGTTGGCATTTCGCCAGGTAAAACCCTTGTTCTGAGGATGCTTTTTCAGCGCCATCGGTTCGAGTATCCTTTGTTGAAATTGAAGTCTGAGCCCCTGCTAGAAGCCAAAGTTTGATGGTAACAGATTTACTGATTCCTTACGCATCGAAATGCTTTTCGTGTGCCTTGCAGTGTCGATGGAAATCGGGTTTTATAGAGTAAAGAGCACAGCCGGGACACACCCTTGTTTACAGAAATCGATAGGTTAAATTACAAATATAGACGAACTGAAAGGTGGGACATAAAGTGATTCATGAGTTGATGAAGAATTGGCATCTGCATTTGCAAGGAAAGTTTCCAGGAGGTTTGGATGAGCTGCTCGCGGACGACGTTGAGTTTTACTCACCGATCGTTTTTACACCCCAGAAGGGCAAAGCAATCACTAAAATGTATCTGGGTGCGGCGGGAAATACTTTTAGTGATAACTCGGATCCTTCCGAAAAAAAACTACAGGATCTCGAGTCAAGCTCCTCCAAATTTAAGTACGTGAAAGAAGTGTTTGCAGGAAATCACGCAGTGTTAGAATTTGAGGCCGAAGTTGATGGAAAATATGTTAACGGCGTAGACATTATTACTTGCAACGACGAAGGCAAAATTGCGGAATTCAAAGTGATGGTGCGACCGCTTCAGGGTGTAAACGTTATGCACGAGCAGATGAAAGCCATGTTGGAGAAGATGCAGAAACGATAATTCGCCTCTGCATGGTCCTCGGTTGTAGAATTTGCTGTGTTAGTCCCAAAGGGGTGATGAGCTTTTCATTAACCGGTCCATTTTTAACATTCGCGCCACAGGCTTGTCGGTGGTCAGTATAGAGTCGCGCCAGAGTATTTCCGTTTGCGGGCTGTCAGATAGTCCGACGATTCGACCGCTGCCCTTGTATTCCGTTTCCGCGAAAACTGGGCCGTTGATAAATTCAATTTCAATCGCGCCATACAAGCCTACGAAGGGCTTTTGGACCTCGGAGATTAACGCAACCTCCGGCGTGTCAAAAGCCCGCACTATCTGAGTAACAGGAAGTACTCTGCTGCCGAATTCATCGGATGTTTCGTAGCATGACAAGGGTTCTGTAATGACGCTAAGCTGCGCGTCTAAATATGCGGTTTCAACGAAACAGCTTTGGTCCTCACACTGCGCGCCGACCTCTAGATGCTTCAAAATGCGCAGCTCCGAAACTGGCCGAATGGTCTCAAGCTTTTTACGTAGCTCTGATTCCCCATCGTGGCCACCGCACGAAGCGGTGCCTGAGGCAACGATCGTACCATCTTCTTTTTCCATCCAAACATTTGCTCGACGGATGGTGCCGACTTTCACTGGCGCTGTTGCCAGACATCTGACGGGCTCTTGGTCTACTGTTGCGTTTCTGAAATACATCGAGAGGGTACCCGTGTGCCAAAAATCGACACCGAACATTTCGAGTAGTAGAGGCGGAAATTGTTCCATATGTATCGCGCCGGCGACGGTGCCTCCTCTGAAGCCAAGGTCTGTTGCTGTGGCGTCGTCGTGAATGCCGCCTTTCTGGTGAGCAGCGGTGTTCACCGGTCTGCGCCATTCCCCCGTAATTGCTGCCTGCATAGTGTTTGCCCTCTCTGTATTTTCCTCTAGGATTCAATCACTATCTGCTGGTGACCGCAACCGTCGGGTCTTCTTCGTTATTGCATGAAATAACGTGTCGTCGATACTATTTTTTTGTCTCGGTAGTGTTTCCAACCATCATCGTCATAAGCTGTTCAAGCCGCTCGGATGAGCCGGATCTGTCGGCCTGATAAATGACGTGTTCCTCGGGACCGGCGTTTGGGTCCAGAATAATGCCCCACAAAGGGTCGATTTCATTGGGCAGCATGGAGTATCGGATATCGATAATATGCAAAGGGTTTTTCGGGTCGATACCTAGGTAGTCATTTGAGAACCATTTGAATCTTTTCAGATCATTACCCTGTTGGGTGCCTGCTTCCAACCATGGAAGGTCTCTGTCCATATCCAGTTTTCTGAGACTGTCACCCTCAAAAAGTTGTGGCTTGACGCCCATGCGGTAGGCATCGACGTAAAATCGGTCGTTTGTCTCATACACGATTTTCCACAGCAAAAGATTTCCAAAGCCTGGTTTGGCCTCGAGCCGCGTGGGTGTGTGGCCGCGGCTTTGCGCAAGATCCCGACCCCAATGTTCAGCGCGTTCCCTCTGCATCACACCGACTAGTAAATAGCTAACTGCCCAAACCAAAGCAATCTTCGAAAAGACTGGGTTAGCTTTTCTGACGGTCAAGATCACCAATATGATAATGGGTATTGTGAATATCGGGTCCACTACTGAGACATTGTTCCATGCAATACGTAAATCTGAGAAGGGCCAGAGCAGAAGAGTGCCATAGGTTGTGCATGCATCTAGCAAGGCATGCGTTGCGTAACCGAGCAAACAGACGAGATATCCCTGCTTGAATGTAAGTGCGCGTTTATACCATCGATAAAAAAGGGTAGAGCAAATCAGAGCGCCAATTGGTATAAAAATAAGCGAGTGGGTAAATTGACGATGGTACTCGAGAAACAAAATGGGGTCGGTGGGGGATTGAATTATCACATCGATATCTGGTGACATCCCTGCTATACAACCTAGCCATGCCACGGTTTTGACCTGTTCACTTTTTATGATGGTTCTGTTGCTTGCTAGCGGCAGTGACGCACCCAGTACACCCTGGCTTATTGGATCCATAAATTAATTTACTCGATGAAATATGTTGGTTTCGTAGAAGAAAGTTCCTGCGTATTGACTGTCAAATAGCTGTTTCTTGTCTTTTTGCCAAATTTCCTAGTAGGCCAAGTCCAAGCGCAGCCATTGAAACAGAGACGATAGGAGTGAGGTAGTTAAAAAAAGCATAGGGAAGATAATCAAGGACCGGAATGCCCAGCGTCGCTGCATAAAAAGCCCCGGCGGTGGTCCAGGGAATCAGCCCGGTTGTAACAGTCGAACCTTCCTCGACGCTGCGAGATAGCAGGCTTGAATCGAGTTTCATCGCTTCGAACGAACCCTTGAACAATTGGCAGTTTAGGATGATGCTGATATAAGCCTCGCCCATCGCAATATTTCCCACGAAGCCTGAAGCAATTGTCAGTCCAATGAGAGATGTTGTGCGTTTTATTTGATTTATCATCCCGGAAAGCAACGCTGTCAGAAATCCTCCGCCGAACAATACTCCGCCAAGGGCTAAAGCCATTAGTGAGAGTATCAGCGTCCAGCTCATGCTCGTAATGCCTCCACGACCTAAGAGATTGTCAATCGACTCGATGCCAGTTGTACCAGGTGTATTCGACCAGAGCGCATTTGCTACTGAGACAGCAGATGATTGTTGATAGGCGATCGCTATGATCGTTGCGGTGACGATGCTGCCAGTCATGCTTACTTGGGGGGAATAGCGTCTAAGGCTCATGCCAAGCATGACGACGAGCGGCAAAAGGGTGACTACAGGGTTAAGGTTGTAAGCTTGGTCGAGTGCTTCTCTAATATTGGCAATGCTTACGCTCGGTAAGCGGTTATCAGCATAGAACGAGCCCAAGAATAGCAATATCACTGAGACGATAAGTAGGGTCGGCACTGTTGTGATCAACATGGTTCGAATATGCGCATAGAGGTTTGTTTCTGCACTCATCGCCGCAAGATTTGTCGTATCCGACACAGGAGACATTTTGTCGCCAAAGGTGGCGCCGGAGACGATCATACCCGCGACAATAGGCAATGGTATTTGAAGCGCTTCGCCAATGCCAATAAACACCACACCTAACGTGCCGACTGTGCCCCACGAGGTGCCTGTGGCTACCGACATGAGACAACAAAGTAGGAGCCCGCTTAACAGGAAAAACGAGGGTTCCAGTATCCCCAATCCGTAATAAATCAGCATGGCGATTGTACCGCTTTGCATGAAGCTTGCGATCACCATACCGATAAGAATGAAGATATATATCGCTGGTAATGCCCGGGTGATGGCCTGACTGATCATTTCTTGAATCTCAGCATAGCTGTACTTAAGCACTGCTGTGTTGGTAACCGCCCAGATTAGACAAGCGAAAATAATGGTGTGAAGACTGATACCAAAAACGAACAATCCGAGCGAAATAAATCCGACAATCGGCAGAAAGCAGACCAGTGCATGTAACAGGCTTGGCTGGCGAACTTCTGCAGGTGAGTTGGCTGTTAGAGTATCAGGCGTTAGCGTTGCTTCAGCGTCAGGTGCGGGCATCGGGCAGGGATCTCAAAGGTGCTTATAAAAATTTCCAACGTTTCAGATAGAGAGTATCAATGAGGATTGACCACCGCAATTCCTCAATGTCGCTCTTTTTGATCCTAAAACCTAATCGTTTTTTGGTAGAACGACTTCCTTCAATTATAATCGTTGATAATTAGTACATGGTCCGAAATTGCGGATCACATAAGTATGAATTCACAATGTGTTAAAGGTGTAATTATGAGCCAAACCCTGATTGCGGTGATATTAACCCTGATTCTAATCGGGCTTTTGAGTGGGTGTGTCCAGGGTGCGGGTGGATCGGGTGATTCAACCGTTAATACAGCAACGATAAGTGAGGGCAAATACAAGCGGCCGTCGGAATCAGAGATCAAGTCTATGCTGACGCCACTTCAGTACGATGTTACCCAGCATGAAGGCACGGAGCGCCCCTATCGTAATGATTATTGGGCGCTAAAAGACGAGGGTATCTACGTTGATATCGTCAGCGGTGAGCCGCTATTCAGCTCTACCCACAAATATGACTCGAAGACAGGATGGCCGAGTTTCTATCGCGCGATTGATAATCGTTACATCGTTGAGAAAAAAGACTACAAATTGTTAGTGCCTCGCACTGAAATTCGTAGCGCGATTGGCAATTCGCACCTCGGGCATGTATTCAATGATGGACCCAGGCCAACCGGATTGCGCTATTGTATGAATTCCGCGTCTTTGAGGTTTATTCCCCGGGCAGCATTAGAGAGTGAAGGTTACGGTCAATACGCCGCGCTTTTTAATTAGTTTAACGCCGGTGCACTTCTCAATTTGGTGAGATACCAGCCAATGCCTTGTCAAGGGCGTTGGCCATGAGTTCAATTTCGGTTTCGCCGACAATGTACGGCGCGCCAATGCATAGAATATCTCTGTATTCTCCGGTACCGCCAGGATAGAAAAAGACACCTGCTTCCAATGCGGTCGCCATCATTTTATTTGTTATATCCTCGCTTCTGTCAAAAGGTTCGAGCGTGCCCCGGTCTTTGACAACTTCGATGCCGATGAGCATCCCTTGTCCTCTGACCTCAGCAACCAATGGATGTTGAGAAAACTGATCCTGAAGACGATTGAGCAGCTTGATACCGGTCGACTTACACTTCTCGAGCAGAGATTCTCTTCTAAGTATTTCAAGCACGCAGGTTGCCGCGGCACACGATTGAGGCAGCGCGCCGAATGTGTGGAACATGACCTGCAGATCTGAGGCACTGATTGAGTCAGCGATCTCCTCTCTGCCATAAACGCCAGCAATTGCAGCGTATCCACCTGCCATTCCTTTACCCGCGACCATCAGGTCGGGTTCAATGTTAAAGGTCTCACAGCCAAATCGATCCCCAGTGCGCCCGAATCCGGTCATGACCTCATCCATAATGAGCAAAATATCGTTATCTTTTAGGATTTTTTGTGCCTGTGCCCAATAACCCGGTGGCGCCATGATGGCACCGCCGCTAGAACCATTCATAGGCTCTGCTATGAGCGCAGCGATATTCTCAGCTCCGACCGACTCAATGGTCTGATTCAGGTCGTCGATATAGTAACTTGTTGCCTCTTCGTGATATCGGCCGAGTGGACATCTGAGAGGATTCGGCGTTTTGATTTGATGGTACGTATCAAGAATGGATTCAAGTCCTTTTTTACGACTCATATGACCTGAAATTGCCGCTGTGGTGATTGTCGTACCATGATAAGAAAGACTGCGAGACAATATTTTATGCCGCTTCGGGTTGCCTTGGCTGGCGTGATACTGGATTGCTATTTTTACAGCCGCTTCGTTGGCTTCAGAGCCGCCCGAGGCGAGATGAATGCGGTTCAGGTGCTTCGGTAGCCAGTGGGTAGTTAGTTCGTTGACCAAATCTTCGCGTTCGGGGGTGAGCCAGAGCGGAATGACATAGGAAGCATTAACTAATGCGCTCCTTACCGCATCAGCCACCTCTGGGCGGCCATGACCAATGTTGGCGACGACTGCGCCACCGGCGGCGTCTAGAATTTTTTTGCCGTCCTTGCGATAGAGGTATGCGCCTTCCGCATGAGTGATTTCAGTGGGCGTTTGTGCCGGTAGAAATGGCCATTTGACTTGATGTTCGGACATGCGTTTTTCGCCCTCGTTTTCCAACCGAAATTAGTTTCGTTGGTGTTCAGTCTTTCCACTAGGAATAGTACATTCTATTGCAACATTGGGGAAAACTGTAATCAAGGTTATATAAATTGTTGCGCTGGGCACGTCCGGTGTATAGTTTCAAGCGACTTCAATAGAATGTTATCAATTTTCAATTATTTCTTTTTAACAACAGGAAACCAAACATGGATCATGATATTCCAGCTGACCTCCAAGCTTATCTGGTAGAACTTGATGAATTTATCGAGAACGAAATTATTCCGTTAGAACAAAAAGATGACAATATCCGCTTCTTTGATCATCGACGCGAGGACGCTAGGACTGATTGGGAACGTGGCGGGTTGCCTAATGACGAGTGGGAGGCTTTGCTGGAAACAGCCAAAGCTAAAGCTGATGCCGCGGGTCATTTCAGATATGCGCTATCGTCCGAATACGGCGGTAAGGACGGCAATAACCTCGGAATGGCGATCATTCGCGAGCACCTTGCGACGCGAGGGCTTGGTTTACATAACGATCTACAAAACGAACATTCCATTGTTGGCAACAGTGTTGGACTTTTGTTGATGCTTAACTACGGTACGCCGGAGCAACAAGCGGAGTGGGTACCTGAAATGCTAGAACGAAAGCGAGGTTTTGCTTTTGGTATTACTGAGCCAGACCATGGTTCTGATGCTACGCATATGGAAACGACGGCGGTCCGTGATGGTGATGGCTGGCGAAGTAATGGTGCAAAAACGTGGACTACCGGGATCCATAAAGCACCTTACGACATGATCATGGCGCGAACTAGCGGAAAGGCCGGTGACGGTATGGGTATCACAGCGTTTCTCGTTCCTATGAATGCCGAAGGCCTCAAGATCGAAGAAATGCTCTGGACCTTCAATATGCCAACTGATCACGGCACGGTGTCACTTAATGAGGTCTATGTAGATAATAGCGCAATATTTGGCGGCGAAGGACGTGGATTACAAGTTGTTCAGCATTTCTTCAACGAAAACAGAATCAGACAGGCCGCATCGAGTCTTGGTGCTGCACAATTTTGTATCAACGAGTCGGTCAAATATGCCCAGGAGCGTAAACCCTTTGGTAAGCCGTTAGCTGTCAATCAAGGCGTACAGTTTCCTTTAGTTGAGCTTCAGTCTCAGGCGGAAATGTTGCGTGCTCTGATACACAAAACCGCATGGCAGATGGACAAATACGGAAACTTTGAGGTCTCTGATAAGGTGTCTATGTGTAACTATATTGCTAACAGGTTGTGCTGCGACGCTGCCGATAGGGCGATGCAAACCCACGGTGGTCTGGGTTATTCAAGGCACAAGCCGTTTGAACATATATATCGACATCATCGTCGCTATAGAATCACCGAAGGCGCTGAGGAAATTCAAATGCGTCGTATTGCTGGGTATATGTTTGGCTTTATGAGTCAACAGAAACCTAAGGGCGTGACGGGCGATTAGCATGTCAAATGTTGATGTTGATAAGAAAGGCCTTGACCAGGCGATTGGCCAGGTCCTTGATCGACATGTGGCGGAGTGTCGCAAGCTCGTGAGTGTAGAACGGTTGTCCGGGGGCGCAAGCCAGGAAACTTATCGTATTAGAATCGAAACGGACAACGGAGAGAAGCTGCTAGCGATGCGAAGAGCGGCCGGTGGTGTCAAGGTTGAGCCTCTTCCGGGCCATCCGGGTCTCGATGTCGAAGCCCTGCTGATGCAGTGCGCGCACAACGCCTCTGTACCTGTGCCACAAGTATATTATGTTCTTCAGGATGAAGATGGGCTGGGTGATGGTTTCATTATGTCCTGGCTAGAAGGAGAAGCATTAGGTGCAAGGATTAACAGGGCGCCTCAGTATGGTGCCGTTAGAAAAACGTTGGCCTATGAATGCGGTAAAAATCTAGCGCGCATTCATCAGATTGACCTTGTTGAAACAGGTCTCGACGAAAAGCTTGCTGTGATTTCTCCTAGGGAGTTTGTTGAGCAGACCTGGAACAGATATATCGATTTCAATTCTCCATGGCCGATGATTGACTACACGGCGCAATGGCTGCTAGAGAATCTACCGACAGACGAGGCCTTCAGTCTTGTTCACAATGATTTTCGAAACGGCAATTTCATGATCAATGAAGAAGGCATCATTGCAGTACTCGATTGGGAATTGGCACACATAGGTGACCCAATGCGTGATCTGGGCTGGATTTGCGTAAATTCTTGGCGTTTTGGTGGTGTAGGCCCTGTTGGGGGTTTCGGTGAATATGCAGATTTGTTTCGCGGCTATGAAGAAGTCTCTGGGATCAAGGTTGATAAGGCGCGAGTCAAGTATTGGGAGGTTTTTGGGTCGTTCTGGTGGGCAGTTGGATGTCTTGGCATGGCGGAACATTATCGAACTGGTCCTGACAAAACAGTTGAGCGTCCAGGCATTGGTCGTCGTTCCTCGGAATGTCAAATTGACTGTGTGAACTTGCTGATAAAGGGGGGCGTGCAGTTGATTGAGCCTAAAACGAACCTGGATAACCTCGATATGCCGCGAACCGATGAACTGATCAGTAGCGTGCGGGACTTTTTACGAACAGAGGTCATGTCCGAAACTGCTGGCAGGACTAATTTTATGGCACGCGTCGCTTCAAATTCTCTCGATATCGTTTTGCGGGAACTTGATCTGGGTTCCCAGGCAAAGCAGAGGGAACTTGAGGGGCTGAGATCCCTGTTAGGCGAACACGATGGTTCGGTTGGCTTGGGAGAGCTACGATGGTCGTTAACCCGCAAGCTTCGAAATGGCGAGTTGTCGTTGCAGGATCAGCAGCTGCAGAACCATTTGAGGCAGACAGTGACGAATCAGGTTGCGATCGATCAGCCGAGGTATTCAGGGCTAAAAACAGCCCTAGGCACCTAAGGCGCGGTATTTACAGTCTATGAATTCGTCAGAAGCAGCCGTCAGCACAGAGCAATTGGAAGTGGGCGACAAGCTCGGATATCGAGTGTATGCCGAGCCCCGCAAGCCCTCCCACAACAGTGCCGTTTATTCTAATGAATTGCAGATCCTTACCAATCTGAATTTCAATGCGTTCCGAGGTTGATTGGGGGTCCCAGCTCTCAATGGTCTGGCTAATGAGGTTGGCAATTTCATGACCATAGTTGTCCAGCAGGTATCGGGCACTGTCTTCGGCCCAGCCGTTGATTTTTTCCGCCAGCTTATCGTCAGCAAGTATCGACTTACCAAATTTCTCTACGGCATCTTGAATCGCTTTTTGTAGCTCCGCATCGGGGGACTCACTTTGTTCAAGTAAAGCCTGTTTAATGTCAGTCCATAGCGAACGTGTGAAGTCACGAACCGCGACCTGCTGTAACAGATCTTCCTTGATTGAGATTTCTTTTTCTCTGATGTCGTCGGAATATTTCAGATCTTCCATGAACTCATTGCTCATTTGTACAAGTCGCACTCGCATAGGATGAAATATGTCGACTTGCATCTCATAGAGAGCCTTGCTTGTAGATTTCATGATCTTTCGATAAACGGCTTTATAAAGCGAGTTGGGGAACCACCAGGGTGTTTCCTGTTGTATCTTTTCCCGCAACTGGTCGTCTGAATCTTCGAGAACGCCTAATGCAATTTTGACGCCCGCGTCGAATGCAGCCTGCTGTCTTTTACCCGAGGTGAGAAAGGTGAGTACATCACCGATAATCGGGGAAAAAGAGGTTTCGCGAATTTTGTTTTCGAGCTTACGCTCGATCATTGCCTGAATATCCTTGTCGTTCATCACCTTTACTACACCGGCAATACCGTCGGTGATTTGTTCTGCAACAGCGCTGGAATTCCTTGGTTCTGTAATCCATTCAGCGACGCGCCTGCTGAGATCCATTGATCGAATTTTGCTCGTAATGACCTCGTCGGACAGAAAGTTATGTTGTACGAATACGCCAAATTGGTCCGCGATCGAGTTTTTCCGATTTGGAATGATTGCTGTGTGAGGTATTTTGAGTCCCATGGGATAGCGGAACAGCGCTGTCACGGCAAACCAGTCAGCGAGCGCGCCAACCATGGCGGCTTCTGAGGTAGCTTGAACGTACGGTACGACAGCGTGCAGATTTGAGAATACGCTGGCAATAATGTAGATAATTGTCACTAGCAGGAACAAACCTGAGGCTAGGCGCTTCATCTTGCGGAGTTCAGCCTGCTTTTCTAGTTCAAGTTCTGTGAAGTTTTCTAGAAACATGGCGAGATACAATCATCGAAGAGACAATGGGAGTGGCAAAGTATTTTAGAGTAATCTGAACCGTTAATGTAGCCAGCTTGGCGCGTCTATGGTTGCAACCATCGCAATAGCTGTGGTCCCATTGGGGGATCGCATGTTTAAGACGGAGTTAAAAGTGGACGTATTTTCAATGCAGGGCAAGACTGTGCTTATCACAGGCGCATCATCAGGTTTTGGTCATCATTTCGCAGGGGTTTTGGCGGCTGCAGGGGCGAATGTTGTTCTCGGTGCAAGAAGAGTAGAAAAAATTACTGATAGAGTCGCAGAAATCAGGGAAGAAGGTGGTGAGGCGTGTGGTTTCTCCCTTGACGTGCTAGACCGCCAGAGTTGCCTTTCATTTCTTGAGCAGGCGCAAGCGAAGTACGGCAGCCTTGATGTCCTGGTAAACAACGCAGGTGTGGAATCTGGTGCGAAGACCTACTCAATGATCGATGAGGATGATTGGGATCATGTGCTCGATACGAATCTGAAGTCTGTTTGGCGCCTCTCTAAAATGTACACAGAAAAAGTGATAGCCAGTGACACGAAGGCGGGAAATATTGTCAACATCGCATCTATTACCGCCTACAGAACCATCAAGGGACAATTCCCTTACGCTGTTTCGAAAGCCGCTTTGGTGAAGGCAACTGAGATTATGGCACTAGAGGGCGCGCGCTACGGCATTCGCGTGAACGCGCTGGCACCTGGTTACATTCTGACTGATGTTTCGCGGATTTTGCTCGAAGGCGACCGGTCCGACACATTTCGTAATCGCATCCCAATGCGTCGTTATGGAGAGTTCGAAGATCTCGACGGGCCACTGCTTCTTTTATGCTCAGATGCGTCGAGTTATATGACGGGTTCAACAACCGTCATCGATGGTGGTCATATTTGCGCAGAACTCTGAGTGTGGGAACCAATGGCGTAATTTTAAGCAGTTTACAAAAAAGAGCGCTGGCGAAAGATTGCATGAAATGCGCTCATGAATGATAATGATTCTCAATAAGATGCTTTCCATTTTTAAGATGACCCTCGCTGAATTAAGTGAAAAAATGAGTTGTCGCGTGCTCGATGCTGCGAAGACTAATAGTGAATTGCAGAGCAGACTTTATGCGCTTGGTTTGTATCCAGGCGTGAGGGTTGATGTGCTGCGCTTTGCGCCTGCTGGCGACCCCATGCAAGTGCGTGTCGGTGGAACATTGCTCAGCATACGAAAAGCAGAAGCAAAGCTCATTTCTGTAGAGATTACCTAGGTGTCTGACCTCACTATTGCACTTATCGGCAACCCTAATTGTGGCAAGACTACGCTGTTTAATGCGCTGACCGGTGCTCATCAAAAAGTCGGCAACTGGCCTGGCGTCACCGTTGAAAAAAAGACAGGGCGCCTTTCTCTTGATGGTGAAACAACAGAACTGGTTGACCTGCCTGGCATCTATTCCTTCGAGCAGGAATATCTTGGGTTAGATGAGCAGGTCGCGAGGGAGTTTTTGCAAAGCGATGCAGTTGATGTTGTGGTCAACATACTCGATGCGACCAACCTCGAACGGAATCTCGTGCTTACCCAACAGGTACTAGAGCAAACCAAACGCGTTGTTGTCGTCTTGAACATGACAGATGTCGCAAAGCAGCACGGTATTCGCATATCTGTTGAGGCGCTCTCTCAACGACTGGGTGTTGAAGTAATTCCCATTGTTGCCTCCCGTGGCGATGGTCTTGAAACCCTCAGAGAGGCCCTTGCCAAAACTCTGAGGAATGAACCGGTAGGGTACAGTCTGTCGGCGCCGGCTGCCGCGGGAGACAATCAGGACGCGAACGATAAACTGCTAAAACGATATCACCGGGCGAGGACTTTGGTGAATGGCGTGGTCCTTATGACTCCAGTGGAGGATAACTTTACCGAGCGTCTTGATAGGTGGGTGTTGAACAAATGGTTGGGAATACCATTATTTCTCATCATGATGTACCTGATGTTTACAATCGCTATTAACATGGGTGCCGTATTCATCGACTTTTTCGATATTCTGTTTGGCGCTGTTTTTATTGACAGTGTTCGTTGGTTGCTTGAACAGGCGTCTCTGCCTGAATGGCTCGTAGTGCTGACCGCTGACGGGCTGGGTGGGGGTATTCAGCTCGTGGCCACGTTCATCCCGGTGATTGGCTTTTTGTTTCTGTGTCTGTCTGTGCTTGAAAGTTCGGGATACATGTCGCGTGCTGCTTTCGTAGTTGATCGGCTCATGAGTCAATTAGGATTGCCCGGCAGCGCATTTGTGCCTTTGATTGTAGGATTTGGTTGCAACGTACCATCGGTGATGGCCACCCGAACCCTTGGCCGAGAAAGTGACAGGTTACTGACGATAGCGATGGCGCCTTTTATGTCCTGTGGTGCCCGACTGACTGTATATGCTTTGTTTGCCGCGGCTTTCTTTCCGAATAATGGTCAAAATGTGGTGTTCTCCCTCTATCTACTTGGTGTGTCGATGGCTGTGCTCACGGGATTTATTTTTCGCAGAGAAATTTTTGCGAAGGAGGTGACGCCCTCGTTTCAGGAAATGCCTTCCTATCATCTGCCGGTATTGAAAAACATTCTCATCACAACCTGGTTCAGGTTGAAAGCTTTTGTGTTCAGAGCAGGAAAGACGATTGTGTTGGTTGTGGTGGGATTGAGTTTTTTGAACTCAATCGGCACCGACGGAAGCTTCGGGAACAATGACACTGAGTCATCTATGCTTTCGGTGGTTGGAAAGAAAATAACCCCCGTGTTTTCGCCAATGGGGCTAACCGAAGATAATTGGCCAGCGACGGTAGGCCTATTTACGGGCTTGTTTGCCAAAGAGGCCGTTGTCGGAACACTCGACGCGCTATATACCAGTGATGCAAAGACTCAGGCCGATGATACTCCAGACTTGACCGGTGCCTTGTCAGAGGCTTTCAGGTCCATTGCCAATAACGGCGCAGATCTTATTAGTGGGTTGGGAGATCCGCTTGGAATTTCCATCGGTGATGTCACTGACGCCGCTATGGTTGCGGAGAGTCAGGGTGTCAATCAGTCGACGTTGACTAACATGTCAACATTGTTCGTGAGTTCATTTTCCGCATTTTGTTACTTAATATTTATTTTGCTCTATGCGCCATGTGTCGCTGTATTAGGAGCAGTAGCCAAAGAAGCTGGCTTGCGCTGGACCATGTTGGTTTTTAGCTGGACGACTGGTCTTGCCTATATGACAGCGACCTGTCTCTATCAATTGGGTACACTTTTAGAACATCCGGTCTTTTCTATTGTCTGGCTACTTGCGTCTGCCGTAATTGCCTTTGTAACGGTTCAAAACCTTAAGCGCATTGGTAAGAAAGCGTTGCCGGATAATTTGATACCCGTCGTAGCGCTGCGATAGCGGATGCCAAGTTACGCTAATCTAAATCCGTGCAGCAGAGGTTAGCGAAACTCGAGAAGCTCGCCATCACTTATTTGGACAACTTTATTTCGACGCGCTATTAAGAGTATTCAAAGCCCAGATGGACACTTTTCATAGGTAAGTCGTTGTTGAATTGGCAATCTTTAAAAGCCAGCAAATCACTTCGCCTTTGCCTGGTTAGTATCCCTCCTGTCGTTTCGTATGTTTTTTGACCACCATCGGGTAACATGTCTGGCCGGTGAATTTACGGCTTTTTTCTCTGCGTCTTTTTCAGACGAAAGCAGATTCTTGTCGGTCATCTTTAAGGCATCTGTTCAATCGTCAATTGAGTATTCCAGCTATTGATTTGATTGTTAATCCGAGTGTTAAGATTACAGAGAGTTACGGATGGATATTAGAACAAGGCTAGCGTTATCGCTTGTATCTGTTTCCCTGCTGAGCATGGCATTGCTTGGCGCGTTTGCGTACTACACCGCTGAAGGGCTGCTCCAAGAGATCTCTGTGCGTCAGCTTGATGCTTTAGCTGAGAGTAAGAAACGAGACCTTGAGAAGATCCAGGAAGGTTGGAGAGGTCGAGTTGAGTTAATCAAGCAGCGCGTTATATCAGAGTCTGGAAAAGACGAAGTATTTCTGGGGAATAACTTTTCTAGTGATCTTGGTCGTATTTTAACAAGTGCTGATAATGTTAGTGCACTGCGTGTCCTCGATTCTACAGGCAGGTCAATCGGTGAAGCTGGCGAGTTTCCTGATAGCGATGTGTCTCCGAACGCGATAAGCACCGAGCCAGTTAAATACCTAGGCACTTTTTTCAGCGCTGATACTGGTATTCAGGTCATGTATTCAATCGATATGGTGCTGGACTCGATTGGTCCTGTGATCATGGAGGTGGTTGTTGATGGTTCGTCACTCCAGTCGGTGACGAATGATTACACCGGTCTTGGTGAGACAGGTGAATCCATGATCTTTAAATCTGGAGCGCAAGACAAAATCCTTGTGCTGAATGAAGTAAGGCACGTTATAGATCAAAAACCGTCGACGCACATATCCTATGCGAATGCGCCGTTTTTTATGACTGAAACCCTTGCCCGGAGACCGGGTGTCTTTATTGAAGGCGCCGAGGATTATCGGAAAGTTGAAGTCTGGGTCGCTTCTAGGTTTGTGGCGGACCTTGCCTTGGGCATTGTTGTAAAGGTCGACGCGATAGAGGAACGACAGCGCTCTTTGCAGCTTAGAAGTGCGATGATAGATATTGGTATTGCACTGTCTGCCTTCGCGATTATCGGCGGTACTTTGTTGGGCTTGTATCTCGCGCGTCCTATTCACAATTTAGCTGAGTTGGTTCAACGTATCCGCCTTGGTGAAAGTGATCTGCGCGCGGAAGTGGATGGGGATGACGAAATTGCTTATCTGTCTGATTCATTGAACGCATTGCTGGAGCACGTCCAGAAAAATGCACCATTGAATTCCCGTTCGTCGGAGTCGCCCGAGTAGCATGATCACCGAGACGCTGGAATTTTTGAAGCTGTTTGGTGGATTTGTTTACCTGTTAATGGGAGGTGATCTCCTGGTCAGAGGTGCACTTGGACTTGCAAGAGAAACCAAAGTCCCACCTATGATTGTTGGGCTGACGGTGGTGGCGATGGGTACTTCTGCACCTGAATTGATGGTTTCGACTATGTCCGCATTGTCCGGATTTCCTGGTATTGCCGTCGGTAATGTCGTCGGGAGTAATGTTGCTAATGTGCTGCTAGTGCTGGGAGTTCCTGTTCTGATTCATCCCATCGTGTGTGATCAGGAAGGTCTTCGGAAGCAGGCAAGCCTGATGGTTGCAGTCTCGGTGCTGTTCTTGCTGATGTGTGCTTTTGGCCGCATCACCTTTTTTGGTGGTGTACTTTTAGTTTTTTTGCTTGTCGTTTTTCTTATATTGGCGACCCGAGGAACCGCGCTATTGCCGATGGATGACGCAGAAGAAGAACTTGAACGTGTATTGGGTTTACCCAGTTATAAAAGCTCGATTTGTCTTTTCATTGTGTTGGGCGCTGTCATGCTCCCCCTGGGGGCAGAACTTGTTGTCGACGGCGCGGCGGGTCTAGCAGCAGGGTGGGGTGTTTCAGAGGCTGTAATTGGGCTCAGCCTGATTGCACTGGGGACGTCGTTGCCGGAGCTGAGCACTACCGTTATTGCTGCTTTTCATAAGAGCTCTGACGTTGCAATAGGCAATGTCATTGGCAGCAATATGTTTAATATTCTCGCCATTTTGGGCATTACCGCACTCTTAACGGAAATTCCTGTCGATCCAATGTTTCTGCGTTTTGACTTGTGGGTAATGTTTGCCTGCACCGTGTTGTTATGGGTGTTTGTCTTGACAAAGACAACGATTCGCAAGCCGGCGGGTGTGCTTTTTCTCGCAGGATATTTGGGCTACATGTATACGCTATACTAGCAGCGTTTAAAGATTGATCTAAGTTTTGGCTAAAACTATTTTCATTGAGCCAACAATGAAAAGTTGGATCGACAGAGATGACCCAACTTGTTTTAGGCTATTTTCGGCCTAACGTCGTTGGGTCACCCTAGACACACCGCTATGTTAAAGCTGTAAGCTAATGCCCATATGACCAGCTAAGCCTGGGGCACGGTAACCGAAAACCTCTTCATATTGCTCGTCTAGAAGATTTTCTAGTCGAGTAGTCAGCTGTAGCGCATCGTTGAAGTTGTATCGATATGAAAGAGTTACCAGGGTGTAACTGCCAAGTGTTACAACTTCCTGAGGCGTAGGAAAGGGTGGAAAATAGTCATCGAACTGCTTGCCGTTGTAGTTAACGTTGAGGTTCAGGTTTGATTTACCGAAGATGTAGTTGGCGTTGACCGAACCTGTATTTCCGGGGCGGCGAACCTCGTCTCGTTGGATACCGGACGTCATCTCCTCAGTGGCTTCTAGCCAAGTGTAGTTTGCTTGCAAATCCAGACGCTCGGATGCTCGCCAGGCGAGTGAAAACTCAAAGCCTTTACGATGCGACTCACCCTGTCGATTATCCGCTGTAAACAAGAACGTCGTTGGGTCAAATACGAAGCCATTGATCTCGTCTTCAAGGGTGGCATCAAACCACGATGCCGAAA
>CAXRCG010000212.1:0-9977 GCA_964228885.1 Pseudomonadales bacterium
ACTAACGATACAGTTCAGGTTTGTGACCCTGACAGAATCTCCACCTATGTAGCAACCAAGGATCCATATCGACGCTGGGAGTTCAAGTTGTTACCCGGTGAAACAAGAGAAGAAATGCTTGACCCAGAACGGATCAAGACATTAATTGACCCTTGGACGCCCCGCGGCACCTATGAAATTAGACGCGCCGCCGTGTATCAGTTTCACGCGGCTACGGCCGCCAAGTGGCGCGTGGGCAATGTTTTTCTCGCAGGCGATGCCGCGCATCAAACACCGCCATTCCTCGGCCAAGGTATGAACGCTGGTATGCGGGATGTCATCAATTTTGCATGGAAACTGGCACTTGTCTGTCAGGGTGTTGCTGAGGACAAACTACTCGATTCTTATGAAACGGAACGAACAGCACACGCGACAGATCTGGTCGAATGGGCCGTCGCTATTGGTCAATTAATGGAACACCAGGCAGCGATTGAGTTAGCGCAACGCCAAGGAAAATCACCACCAAAGACACCAGCGTCGTTAAAGTCGTCAGGTTACGGTCAAGGTCGTGAATCATCACCCATTAGAGCAGGGGTTCTACAACTGGATCAAATCAGCGACAAGGGTTCAACAGGATATTTATTTAGTCAGCCGATCGTGACCAGCAGAGAAGGTCAGACTTGCAAACTAGACGCATTACTAGGGTCTGGCTTTGCACTGGTATACCGCGGTAATTTGTCACTCAATCAGCACTCCCTAGAGATCGTCTCACGACTCAATATCAGGCGCCTGAATATTGAAAGCCTTCGTGAACAGCGTGGTCACTTTGACAACGTTTTTAAAGAAAGCCGCTGTGCACTGATCAGGCCAGATCGTATTGTCTACGGTCATTCGACTGACACTGTAGACGAAAACACGCTATTGGCTGATCTAGAAAAACAGCTTGCCCTTGTACCGCTCACTTGAACTGACCACCCTACGCGTAAAGACCTGCGACTGGCACGGCTCTCGGCCGATCGGTCTGAGCAGAGACCAATGCTCTTGCTACTTCGGCACGACCATCCTTTACGTAAGCTGAGAGCAGCGTATTCAGCACAAAATCGCGCTGTGCGCGACTTCCACCAATTCTAATCACCTGATCCTGAATAGGATCTAGAATACTAATTGTCTTCGACCAGTCTTCCGCCGCATAAGCGGCAAACGCGTGATTTATCTCACTCGGAATCTTACCTGCGGGGAGTCTGCCTTTTTCGTCTGCTTGCATCAGAGCTTCAAGCCAATCATTGAATCGTTCCGCATCACCCAGTGCCAGCGCCGGTAAACCACCATGCGCATCGACAAAGACCATTGGATTAGGAAGCGTTTTTTCGCGGTAATGCTGCAATGCTTGCCATCGCTCAGAACTTCTTTCAATACCAGCAAGCTCGGATCGCCACAACAGCGAGGCACCATCGGTAAAAACATTGATAGCTGGGCCATCAGAGACCGAAGGGGCGCAGTGTGCGTCGTAAATGGGCCAAATCGCGTCATGCTCGCCCAGCATCAGTCGCGCCAGACACAAATGCCACCAAGCATGACAACTTAACAAATTAGTATCGGGATAATCTGGTAACCAAGCCTCAAGATAATCAGCCAGGGGTTTGTCGTCCCCAGCTTCATAGAGCGCATGCGCGTAAATATGCGCTGTATGGGCACTCCGAGGTTGCTGCTCTAGCGCTCGTTCAATCAATTCACGACCTCTTTGCCATTGCCCCATCTCTATCAGCGCAAACGCATAGACAGTAAGAAACCACCAATCATCGCCGTATGCATCCACCAAAGGTTCGAGCAATTCAAGTTGTTCTGGCTCACGTGACTCTCGACCACCGAAGCCAATCAATCCGAAAACGCTGGTTGACGGCGCCAGTGCAAAGGCGTCACGGGGATAATCCTGCATATGGCTATGTGTCAACGTAAGTGCATCAGGGCTACGTCCGCTCAAAAGTAAATTGAAGATTTCGATGTGGCTCTGCTCCCTTGCAGTCGTGCCTCTAGCAAGTGCTACGGCATGAAGAATACTTTCTTTCGCTTCCTTCATTCTACCCAACAACATGAGATGCCTTCCTTTTGTTACGTGCGCCAACGCAAATTCAGGATCAGCCGCCAGCGCCTTATCAATACCTATCAGCGGATCATCGGTTGCGCTGAGCACACTGTCTACAGATTCAATATAGCCGTCACAAGCCACATTTGATCGAGTGCTTACCCGGTTTCCGTAACGATCCTGCAACATCATCTATTTCCTCTGAAACTGTTATCGAAAAATCCGCTTAAGATTAGATCAATGCGCGCCACCATCGACGGCAAGGATAGCACCGGTTGTAAAGCTGGCGGCATCGGATGCGAGATATAGAGCAGCGCCAGTAATTTCTTGCGGTTGCCCTCCGCGCATTAGGGGGATGTTCTCTTCCGCACGTTTTTCGAAGGCATCCATATCCCAAGCTTTTGAAATATCCGTGAGAAAAGGTCCAGCCATGATGCAGTTAACGCGCACCTTAGGACCATAGGCATGAGCAAAGGACTGAGTAATCGCGTTCAAACCGGCCTTTGACGCGCCATAAGGTTCAGCATGAGGACTCGGACGAACAGAAGCTGTACTGCTCACGTTGATGATGGCACCACCATTACCCTCCATCATTCGTTTACCAACATTTGCGCTGAGTCTAAATGGTCCTTTTAGATTAACACCGATCACCTTGTCAAAAAGCTCTTCAGAGACCTCATCGAGCGATGGATAAAGCGGAGACATTCCGGCGTTATTAATGAGCACATCCACTCGTCCAAATTCAGCGTACACGTCCTCGACCATCGCATCGATCTGATCCCAGTTCGCGACATGCGCAGCATAGGGGAACGCCTTCCGACCCAGCGCTTCAACTTCTTTGGACGTTTCCAAACAACTATCAATTTTTCGCCCGATTATTGCGATATCAGCACCCGCACCTGCGAATGCCAGCGCCATCGCACGTCCCAAACCACGACTGCCGCCAGTAATTAACACTACCTTGTCTGTCATATCCGTCATTAGTCTAACGCCTCCTGTTTTCCTGTAACCATGCAGCCCGAATGACAACTCAAACCGCCTCTATATTTTTCTGACTCGGAAGAACACCTGAATAAAGCTTTATTACAGGCTGCTGCCAGCAGTTAACTCGCCAGCGCTTCAAGTCCTTCCCAGTGCAGGTCTCCAAACTGACCGTTAGGATTGACTGGCTGAATACAGACATGATCCGCGCCTGCATCAAAATGAGCCTGCAATCGGTTCTTGATGACATCTACACTACCCCATGCAAATGTTGTATCGATAAACTTATCGCTTAAAGAATCGATATCTTCGTCGCTAAGCCCCATACGCAGCCAGTTGTTTCTGTAATTAGGTAACTTGTTATATATTTTGGCCACAGGTCTGGCCAACTCGCGGGCCTTAGCGGGATCAGTTTCCAAAATCACTTTCTGTTCCACACACAACATGGGTCCCTCACCCATAATATCTCGCGCTATTCGAGTATGATCCGGCGAGGTAAAATAGGGATGAGCACCGGAAGTCTCCTTAGCCGCGAGTTCAAGCATTTTTGGCCCAAGTGCAGCAATAACGGTTGGAGGTTCAGACGCTGGAGGCAACCCGGTATAAATAGCGCCTTTCATTTTTTCGATATAAGTTCGCATCGTTGTCACGGGTGGGCCGTACTCAAGATTACGAACCCCTTCAACTAAAGGTTTGTGTGAAACGCCCATACCCAACAAGAACCTGTCGCCTGATTGCTCAGCCAACGATTTTTGTAGCGCCGTTGTAACGCCAGGTTCACGGTGATAGATATTCATGATGCCCGTTGCCAAGATTAACCTCTCTGTTTGAGCCAGCAGATACGCGCTCAATACAACAGGGCTTTTACCCACCGTCTCGGGCAACCACAGGGCACTGTAGCCAAGCGCCTCAATTCGCCTTGCGGCGAGCGCCGTATCGGCTGAAGACAAACCATCAAAAAAATACCACACACCCAATTTACCGAGATCCAACGCGCACTTCCTCTAAGAAAATAATTTCAGGAATATTACGGGACCGGTCACAAGACAGCAATTTCAACTTCAGTTTCTCACTCACGCGCGACACTGATACAATGCGCGAGTTCATTTTTATGCAAAAAATCACATCCAGAACCTAACTAGGGAGTACCTATGGAATTACAAGATAAAGTTGCCGTTATTACAGGTGGCGCATCAGGCCTAGGCCGTGCAACCGTTAAACGTTTTGTCGCCGGTGGCGCGAAATGTGCCATTTTCGACATGAACGAAGAAAAGGGAAATGCTCTCGCGGCGGAACATGCCGGCAGCGTAATTTATTGCAACGTTAACGTTACCGATGAAGATTCGGTAAAAGCAGGTATTGATGCAACAATGGAAGCTTTTGGCTCTATCCATATTAACTGCAACTACGCGGGCATCGGTAACGCCAAGCGAACCATGGGGAAAAAAGGTCCTTTCCCGCTTAAAGATTTCAACCTTATTATTAACGTCAATCTCGTTGGCACCTTTAACGTGCTGCGGCTTTGTGCCGAAAAAATGGCTGAAAACGAACCGTTCAACAAGGATGGCGGTCGCGGAGTTATCATCAATACCGCTTCCGTTGCAGCTTACGATGGCCAAATTGGTCAAGCCGCTTACTCCGCCTCAAAAGGCGGCGTAGTTGGCATGACCCTACCCATTGCTCGAGACCTGGCAGCAATAGGCATCAGATGCAACACTATCGTACCGGGATTGATCGTGACACCATTGATGATGGGTGGCCAGGAAGAAATGACACCTGAAATTGAACAGGCAATTCAGCCACTTTCAAGTCAAGTCCTGTACCCACGACGACTCGGAATGCCAGATGAAATTGCTCACTTGGCCCAGAGCATCGTAGAAAACGATTACATCAACGCTGAATGTATTCGGATGGATGGTGGTATAAGAATGCAGCCCAAATAAGTCACAAACCCCTGAGTATTCAGGGAGCCTTCTAAGTTCCCTGAATATTTACTTTGCTTACTGATCTGCCAAAACCTTCTTAACCACATCCATATCTCGCATCTTTAATCGATGCGACATGACTTTTGGAAACAGTGAGGTATCCACACCATCAGCCTCGAGCCACTGAGCAATAGTGAATAAGTAGATATCACTAATTGAGAACGCTTCCCCCATCACCCAAGGTCCCTTAAACATCTCACTTTCGATCATACCAAAACACTCAGTCATGACCTCAGGCATTTTTCTTTTCATCTCTGCGATCGCGACTTCATCATCCGCCCAACGATAACCACGCACCCCATGGGCGTGTGCCGGATGGACCGTTGAACTCAAATAGGCATTGAACGCGTTGATTTGCGCAAGTTTAAAAGGGTCTTTTAAAGGCGCAAGACTGGCGTCAGGAAATTGCTGTGCCAGGAATAGCAAAATTGCAGGATTTTCAGTAATCACACCTTGCTCACAAACGAGTGCAGGCACCCTGCCTTTCGGGTTGATGGTCAGATAATCACCTTTCTTTTGCTCGTTCGATCGAAAATCGAGTTTGACACTTTCATAGGGCGCACCCGATATTTCCAGCGCAATATGTGCAGCCATGGAACAGGATCTTGGCGCGTAATACAATTGGTACATGCTACTTTCCGTTGTTAGTGTATTTTCATCCAAAAACCGTTTGACTTTTTGAGTAACCCCACACAGTAGAATCAGTTAGACGTCCGTTTAAGACCCTATTGCGGAAATTCGTCAGAAGTTACTAGCCTTTTTTAGGTGCGCATAGGCCGGACGCTAAGCTAATTGGCGATACACTCGTTAGTGCCAACACGCGACTTTAAGCCCATGCTTGTAAATGCTACTCAAATATCTGACAAATCAACATGCATAACTTTGCACATTTAAACGTGGAGCGACGGGGTTACATCGCAAATTTTTGGCTTAATCGTGCGGGCAACCAAAATGCTTTTCTACACCAACACTGATAGCAATTACGAACGCGTAATATTAGCGAGGCGCTGCCACAGGCGACAATGCCGGCGTGGCACATGTTTTCACAATGAATTGTGCTCTGATATTCATCGTCTTGAGCGCTCGGTTAATCGGGCAAACCCAAAACCCGCTTAGCAACAATATTCAGCTGCACTTCAGACGTTCCACCTTCGATAGAGTTTGCTTTTGACCGCAGCCATGCTCGGGTTTCCGTTAACTCGGCGGGCTGAAATTCTTCACCTTCCCAACCAAGCATTTGCGATCCCATTGCCTTCATCATGAGCTCATAACGGGCGATGTTCTGCTCCGTTCCGTAATACTTGAACATGGAAGAGACAAAGCTTGGGGCTTTGGTCGACTTAGACTCCTCAACACTTCTACGTGTGGTTAGGCTAAATGCGCGAGAGTCCATCGTGTGTTTGGCTATATCTAAACGGAGATCGCTGTCGATAATTTTACCATCCTGCAAACCAACATACTCAGTCGCGATTTCAGCCAGACTTCTAACTTTTTGCCCACCACCGCCACCACCAATCATCGTGCGTTCATACTGAAGTAGCCGCTTGGCGACGGTCCAACCATCGTTAACTGTACCTATGACATTCTTACGCGGAGCTCGTACGTCCTCAAAAAAAGTCTCACAGAACGGAGACAATCCACTGATGAGTAATATGGGTTTTACTGTAACGCCGGGTGTTGTCATATCAAACAGGATGAAAGTGATACCATTGTGCTTCGGCGCATCAAAATCAGTTCGAACAAGACAGAAAATCCAATCAGCGTTGTTAGCGCCAGAGGTCCAGATCTTTTGTCCGTTGATAATGTAGTCATCGCCATCTACAACCGCTTTTGTTTGTAAACTGGCGAGGTCCGATCCGGCGTTCGGCTCGCTATATCCCTGACACCACCAAATCTCACCGGATACGATTTTTGGCAGGTGCTCAGCTTTCTGTTCATCAGTGCCATACTCAAGCAAAGCAGGTCCTATCATAGAGAGTCCCATACCAACCAAGGCGGGTCTCGCGTTAATCTTGGCCAGCTCTTGTCGTAGTACCATGTTTTGTTCTGAATTGAGTCCGGCGCCACCATACTCAGTAGGCCAGGTTGGCGCCGTATATCCCTTCGCAGCCATCCTATCCATCCAAATTTTCGTATCAGGATTGTTATATTTCGCTCGCTTACCGCCACCGGGATACTCATTCGCGGGCATCGGTGTTCGCATACTCGCTGGGCAGTTTTCTTCCACCCAAGCTGCAATTTCTGTTCGAAAATTTTCCAAAGAGCCACTTGCTGACGACATTTATATTTCCTTACCTATCTGACTATTAAATTTCAGGCAACCTGATCATATCCGATCTCAGAAATGCCAATTGATTAGTTTATTCCGGTGCTATTTCGAACAAGGTGATTTCACTACGGGTACCCACTCTCATAATTGGGCCCCATGTTCCTGTCCCCTCACTAACATATTGACGGGCAGAACCTATCTGGTACATCCCCTTGATTCTGTCAAAAACCCTGCTCACGACAAAGTTAAACGGGTAGATTTGACCATTGTGGGTGTGTCCGCTGATGATAAGATTTACACCTGCTGCGGCTGCAGCTTCAAGCCCCCTGGGCCTATGAAACAGCACCAGGTTGAAAGCTTGTTGGTCCACATCTAATTGGCTGAGTTGCCGCTGCACCTGCAGCGGATCCTCCATATCGTCAATACCGATAATCTGAAGATCTTCGCGATGATGAAGACATGCGTCTCTCAACACCACAACTCCCAAGTTTTCCAACCTCATGAGAATTTCCTCAAAATCTTCGTACTTTTCGTGATTCCCGGTACAGTAATACACAGGACCCACCACGCTCTTAAGTGAAATAAGGACGTCTTCCTGAACTCCCGGCGCATCGACGAAATCACCCGTAATACACAGAAAGTCGGGTTCTAACGTGTTCACCCGAGCGATCACATTCTCAAGAAAGCGGCGACTCCTCGAGCCAATGTGAACATCGGAGATTTGTGCAAACCGAACTGAAGATTTTAATTCAGGCGCCTTGAATTTTATTGTGACGACTGATGGTCTGAGTGCATTGAGCGTACCGAACAAAGCGATCAACGTTGAAATTGAAATGACGCCCATTGCCGCGTTCCTTTCCGTCACAAGATCAAGCAATACCAAGCCTTCAAAACAGACCAGAGACGTGAGCACCAGCGCACTCATCCCCAACCACAAGTCTGAGGCGCGCCTGAGGTATTTCGCCCAAATCTGTTTCCGGTTTCGGAGGAACACCCTGCTGAAGATTTGACTACCCGTAAGGGGAATGAGAATGAAAGCCGTCACCAACGTCCCAAGTTCCAACCAGTGCGAAAGCCTCAAGATAGGATAAACAAACACAGGTATATGCAACAAAATTGCCATCAGATAAAAATTAAACAGCCGCGCTCGAAGCGACCCGCCCTGTCTGCCATCGGCAGGAGGTTGTTCACTTTCTTCGTTCTCGGTGTTGATCGTTTCGCTCATAAATCCAACTTTATATCACTGAGATGCGCCTAACCTTCGAGTCCACACTAACGCAGGCTACTTCGCTTCAAATTCGTCGTTTCTACCCTTGAACTTTGCTTCAGTAGTGATGATAAAAAGCAGTTCCTATCCCATTGTCAGGCGCTAGAACCCTGCGGTTTGGAACGTATACGAACAATCTAACATTCGGATCAATCGATAACAAAGGCGCATAAACCTCATGATTGCTCTATTCATCGCAGGCTTGATATCTTTTTTCGCCGGTTTCCAGAGTACACTTTCCTGCGACAGCGTTTTCATTATCTCCGTGTCCTGCGAGTCGCAACAAGCAAGACGATTACAGCTGATCGCTTCGATGGAGAAACGGAAGGCTCCTTATAGCGTCAATTAATCAAATATTTGCCCATCGCCCATCCGACTGAGCAACAACCCAAAACTGACGGATCCAACCAAAAATCGGGGGCGTTCAAGTCATCAGCATTCTCGAAGCTCAGCGGGTAATTTTGCGAAAAAATTATAGGATTCTCGATCAGTGTGCCTCTACTCACAAACTCAAAATGCGACCCTCTCAATCCTAGAGATTAATTTATACAGTGACAGAGAAACTTGATGTTTGTTTCCAGAATGTTGGATTTCCTTGCGTTGTTTGACGCATCGGGTATCGGTGAAGATCAAACCACTAACAAAGAAATCGCTAATAAAACAGAGACAAACGGCGCTTTTCGGACTTCATATTGCCGCTGATCATCAAATATTCCGCTAAATTTCAAAAACCGTGACAATATCTACGCTGAGAGTCCCATTTCGTTCACCAAACGTTTACTTTGCTGCACATTCACACTATTCTGTACAAACCCCTATTTCCTACAAATAGTGGGTCAAAACAATAATTATATGTAATCTTATGGGGAAAATTTATGGCTAGTCGCTACTTTGGTTTGCAGAGGGCGTTTGTCGCTGCGGCCCTAATACTGCCTACTTACTCTTTCGCTGAATCATCTAGGCAAATTGAGGAAGTTATCGTAACCGCTGAAAGACAAGAGGCTTCAGTGCAGGATACTTCGATTTCAATCACTGCTTTTACGGCTGATACAATTGATGATTTTGGTATTCGTAACCAGTCAGACCTGCAAAATTTGGTACCAGCAACCATTATTTTGCCGTACGACTCATCAGTGCGTGGTGTTGGTAGAAACTTTCGATCACTGGGTGGTGACCCTGGTGTCGCTACTTACATGAACAACGTCTACTCCGAGGATCTGTACACAGCAACCATCGGCTCACTTTGGGACGTCGAGCGGGTTGAGGTACTTCGTGGCCCACAAGGCACGCTATATGGTCGTAACGCGATCGGCGGTGCGATGAACTTCTTGTACAAGAAGCCAACCGAAGATTTTGAAGCTGCTGTGAAAGGTACCTTCGGTTCCTTCAAGACAAGAGACGTCTCTGGCCTGG
>CAXRCG010000213.1:0-22253 GCA_964228885.1 Pseudomonadales bacterium
AAAGAATTTGTCCAGCGAGGAGACTTGCTGTTACTCGCGCATCATATGGATGACCAGATCGAAACAGCGTTGTTCTATTTGCTTAGGGGAAGTAGTCCATTTGGTGTTCAGGCCATTCCTCCGGAACGCCTGCTGGGTGAAGCGATATTATTACGTCCTCTGATTAACACCACCAGAGACGAGATCGTCTCGTATGCAAATAAAAATGGTCTGGCCTGGATTGAAGATGAAAGTAATCAGGATGCCGGATTTGACCGTAATTTTCTCCGTAAAAACATTATTCCACAACTTAAAGACCGATGGCCAAAACTACCTCAGTCCGTGAACTATGCCCTTGAACGGGATGGTGAAGGTCGAGCGTTAATAGATTCAATCGCTGAAAGTGACTTCGAGTCGGTTGTTGATATGCAAGGTGGGCTGTCAATAGAGCGACTACGAGCATTGGTGCCGGTGCGACAGCGAAATCTGATCAGGCACTGGGTTACTAAACTTGAAATACCGTTACCCCCATCGGGCTTGTTGAAAAAACAACTGGCTGAACTGCTGGGTGCAGAAGATAGCAAGGCGCCCGGGCCCAGTTGGAAAAGCTATGCTTTCGTTCGCTATGGCGGTTACTTGTATATTCTGAGGGCACTGCCGGATTTTGATTCCCGTCGTGTTTTCGCCAGCGATGCCAATACCACTAAAATACCTGATCAATCGTCGCTTGACTTAAATGGAGGACAGTTGACGACAGACCTTTTTCAGAACGACGAAGACCGTCGAAAAAAATATGCTGACAGTCAAAGTGAGGGGTTAAGGTTGAAGATACCTGCCTCGGGAAAACTAAGCGTAAAGTTTCGTCGCGGCGGTGAAGCGATCAAGCTATCCAAAACAAGGACGCTTAAAAATGTATTCCAAGAGCAGAGCATGCCGCCTTGGTTGCGAGATCGAATTCCCTTGATTTTTTGCGATGATGAGTTGGTCGCTGTGGCTGGTCTTCCCGGATGGTTTATCGAGCCAACTGTCGCAAAGGAATGGCGGGCTGAATCAGACGAAATAGGGCTCTACTTCCGCTTCTATTGTCAAGACAAACTGACTTTTAAGGCTGTTGCCGGTAACCTTTTCAAATAAAGGCTCATCCAGACCGAATTACATTGAGAGGCAAGGGGAGGAGTGGTACTCTACAATCCCATCTTGGTCGCGCATAGAAATCATTCTGGCGACTGTAATTCCTCATGATGGGAGTCTAATGTCTCGATTCATTTTTGTTACCGGTGGGGTTGTCTCCTCCTTAGGGAAGGGCCTTGCTGCTGCCTCTTTGGGCGCGATCCTTGAAGCCCGCGGGCTCAAAGTCACGATGCTTAAACTAGATCCCTACATCAATGTTGATCCCGGCACGATGAGTCCATTGCAGCATGGAGAGGTGTTTGTGACAGCTGATGGAACTGAGACGGATCTCGACTTGGGGCACTATGAGCGGTTTATCAGTACGCGGATGAGTCGTAAAAACAACTTTACCACCGGACAGGTCTACGCCGATGTGATTGCGCGCGAGCGCCGTGGTGATTATCTTGGTGCAACGGTCCAGGTGATTCCCCACATTACCGATGAAATTAAAAGACGAGTATATGATGGCGCAAAAGGCAGCGATGTCGCGATTATTGAAATAGGCGGTACCGTTGGGGACATTGAGTCTCAACCGTTTCTCGAAGCGGCCAGGCAAATCCGGTTTGAACTCGGTTCTGAACGGGCTATTTTGATCCACCTCACGTTGGTGCCCTTTATAGCAACAGCTGGGGAAACCAAGACTAAACCTACCCAGCATTCTGTCAAGGAACTCAGGTCAATCGGGTTGCAGCCAAATATTTTGATCGTTCGGTCGGATCATGAAATCGACAGCTCATCTCGAGACAAGATTGCACTGTTCACTAATGTTGATCGAAAAGCAGTCATACCTCTGCTGGACGCTAAGAGCATCTACCAGATACCAGAAATGCTGCATGAGATGAAGTTGGATGACATCGTCGTTTCGCAGCTAGAGATCTCGTGTCCACCTGCTGATCTTGGTAGCTGGCGTGAAGTAGTGGAAGCTCAAGCTGCGCCGCAACACACCATTAAATTGGCTATGGTTGGCAAGTACATGGCGCTGCTTGATGCATACAAATCGTTGAATGAGGCCATCACACACGCTGGCATTAAGACCCATACTAAGGTTGAAGTCGAATTTATCGAAGCTCAGGATTTGGTCGATGAAGGCACTCGATCTCTAGAGCATGCTGACGCCATTCTGGTTCCAGGCGGATTCGGTGATCGTGGATTTGAGGGTAAGGTACTTGCGGCGAAATATGCCCGTGAAAATAAAGTGCCTTACCTCGGTATTTGTTATGGGCTTCATGCAGCGATTGTTGATATCGCAAGAAATGTGGCTGGTCTCGAAAACGCCAATACAACAGAAAATAATCCCAACACGCCGCATCCGGTAATCGGTCTCATAATGGAATGGATGAACGAGGATGGTGATGTGGAAACGCGCGACGAGGACTCTGATCTGGGTGGCACAATGCGCATGGGCGAGCAGGAATGTCGTCTTGCAGAAAATTCGGCAACGAGTCGGATCTACGGACAAGATTCGATTAGCGAGCGTCATCGCCATAGATATGAGGTGAATGATCGCTACGTCTCAGCGCTCGAGGAGGCCGGTATGCTGGTCGCTGGGCGCTCGATGGATGATTCTTTGGTTGAGGTGATAGAAGTAAAAGACCATCCATGGTTTGTTGCGACCCAGTTCCATCCCGAGTTCACATCAACCCCACGTCGTGGCCACCCACTTTTTAGCAGTTTCATTGAAGCCGCGCTGGAGCATCAAAAAACCTAATGAATTTATGTGATTTTAAAGTTACTGATACCTCTCCATTTTTTTTGATTGCAGGTACCTGCGTGGTGGAAAGTGAACAAATGGCCATGGACACAGCGGCGAGTCTAAAGGAAACCTGTGTCGAACTCGGTATTCATCTGATTTACAAATCCTCCTTTGACAAGGCAAATCGTTCGTCTCACGAGAGTTATCGAGGACCGGGCATAGAGGTTGGTTTAAAAATTCTTGAAAAGGTCAAACAGGACCTTGGTTTGCCTGTATTGACTGATGTTCATGAAGATACGCCTTTAAATGAAGTAGCAGATGTCGTATCGGTGCTCCAGACCCCGGCATTTTTGTGCAGGCAGACCGGTTTTATTCAGAAAGTTGCCGCGACCGGTTTGCCAGTGAATATCAAGAAAGGACAGTTTCTTGCCCCGTGGGACATGCAACATGTGGTGGCAAAAGCCAAGGCTACCGGCAATGAAAATATTATGGTCTGCGAACGAGGTGTCAGCTTTGGCTATAATAATCTTGTCTCGGACATGCGCTCTCTCGCGGTGATGAAAGAAACCGGTTGCCCGGTTGTCTATGACGCCACCCATTCGGTTCAGCTTCCCGGTGGTCAGGGTGCAAGCTCTGGTGGTCAGAGAGAAATGGTGCCGGTTTTAGCTCGCGCTGCGGTCGCCGCAGGTATCCATGGGCTATTTATGGAGACGCACCCAGACCCGGATAAAGCGCTGAGTGATGGCCCCAATTCCTGGAAGCTGGATCATATGGCCGCTTTGCTGTCGTTGCTCTTACAAATTGATGGGGCGGTGAAAGCTTCAAATGTGAATATCCATTTGGATTAGCACGAGAAGCTGAAATGCTATTCCAGTGAATGTCAGTACAATGACAATACTGGGCGGTAAGTAATGGCGGTTAAATCGCCTTCAGAACAACAGTGAGTTTAATTTAATGACGGAAATAGTAGACATTCGCGCAATTGAAATTCTTGACTCCCGTGGCAATCCCACGATTGAGGCGAGTGTGGAGTTGGAAACGGGTGTGAAGGCATCAGCTTGCGTTCCCTCTGGTGCTTCTACCGGATCGAGAGAAGCGCTGGAATTAAGAGACAAGGATCCGGCGCGATTTCTTGGCAAAGGTGTGCTTAAGGCTGTTGCTAACGTAAACACGTTAATCAGAGAGCCTCTGTTGGGGCTCGATGTGGAAAACCAGGAAGAAATCGATCGCCGTATGCTCGATCTTGATGGCACCGAGAATAAGGGAAAGCTGGGTGCAAACGCAATTTTGGCTGTGAGCTTGGCTGTTGCGAAAGCTGGTGCTTTAGCGAAAGGTATGGCGTTGTATGAATACCTTGCGGAACTCGATGGTAGTGCCGGCCGTTACAGCATGCCGGTACCCATGATGAACATCCTGAACGGGGGTGAACACGCAGATAACAACGTTGATATACAGGAGTTCATGATTCTTCCTGTAGGTGCCAGTAGCTTTTCTGAGGCGTTACGGTACGGCGCTGAAATTTTTCATACGCTAAAGGCAGTACTTCAGGAACGTGGACTCAGCACAGCGGTGGGTGATGAAGGAGGCTTTGCTCCCGATCTGCCCAGTAACGAATCTGCGCTCGAGGTGATCATGGAATCGATCACTCGAGCGGGATACACTCCAGGAAAAGACATTTGTCTTGGGCTCGATTGTGCTGCATCTGAATTTTATAAAGATGGCAAATATGTGTTTGCGAGCGAAAACAGAAGTTTTGATGCAACAGAGTTTTCAGACTATCTGGCTGACCTGGCTGATAGATACCCGATTATTTCAATTGAAGATGGCATGGATGAGAGCGACTGGGATGGCTGGGCGACTCTTACCGCGAAGATAGGCGATAGGGTGCAGCTTGTCGGTGACGATTTGTTCGTCACTAATGCTAAAATATTGTCTCGCGGAATTGATGCAGGTGTTGCTAATTCAATTTTGATTAAGGTAAACCAGATCGGTACCTTAACGGAAACGTTAGAAGCTATTCGGATGGCGAGAGCTGCCGGGTACTCTTCCGTTATATCTCACCGCAGCGGTGAAACAGAGGATACAACTATTGCTGACCTTGCTGTTGCAACCGCGGCTGGTCAAATCAAAACGGGATCTCTGTGCCGGTCAGACCGGGTTGCAAAATACAATCAGTTACTCAGAATCGAAGATGCCTCTCATGCGCTTTATAAGGGTATCGCGGAGTTCAAATGATCGCTAGAAAGGTCCTGATATTTGCATTGCTAGTCGTCCTAGTGGGGTTACAATCTCGTCTCTGGTTTGGGGAAGGTAGTTTTGCCCACGTGAATACGCTGCAAGCAAAGGTGTCCCGAAAAGTCGCTGAGAATGGCGTTAAAGTGCAGCGTAACAAGATTTTGCGGGCTGAAATCATTGAGCTCAAGCGTGGCCTCGAGTCAATAGAAGAGAAAGCCCGAAGTGAGTTTGGCCTTATCAAGGAAGGAGAGACCTTTTTTCTGTTAATTGAAGATGATCAGGGCTGATTTGGCATCTACAGTTATGCAGCCGATCGATTCGCTCAGGTTCGACGCCGTTATACCTGCCGCGGGTAAGGGGCTGCGACTGGGTGGTGATATTCCCAAACAGTATTTGACCCTTAACGGTCTACCCCTTCTGTCGCATACCTTGCGACGTGTACTTGCGCTGAACCCTCAACGTGTAGTGCTTGTGGTGAGCGAAGATGATGCGTTCTGGCGAGAGGTGCCTGAAGCCGAAAGTTGTGAAGTCGTGCATGGTGGAATGACAAGGGCCGAGTCTGTCTTGAATGGCATTCTAGCGCTTGATCAAGCTGCTGACTCAGACCAAACAGATTGGGTAGTGGTTCACGATGCCGCAAGGCCTTGCCTCAGAACGACAGACGTTACGCGCTTGATATTAGCTGCCGGCGATCATGCTGTCGGGGGCATTCTTGGTGCCGAGATTGTTGAGACGATTAAATATACCGTGGATGGGGCAATTCTTGATACCTACGACAGAGACAAACTCTGGTTGGCGCAAACGCCACAGTTGTTTCGGCGCAAGCTGCTGAAGGTGGCCCTAGAGGACGCGTTATCGTCAGTCACAATTGGTAATGATAAGTTCGATGTTAGCGCTCAAGCAATCACAGACGAGTCCTCTGCGCTGGAAAGAAAGGGATTCAAGCCCCTGCTGGTTAAAGGCAGCAAGGATAATATAAAAGTCACGAATACAGCGGACCTTGAACTCGCAGCATTTTATCTGCGGCAACAGCAGGCTGAGGCAGACCAAGAAGAGGTGAACCGTTGAGAATTGGAAGCGGCTTTGATGCGCATAGATTTGCTGATATCTCGAAAGAGGAAACCCCTTTGGATGCAGGCATTCGTATCAAATTGGGTGGTGTTTCAGTACCAAGTGAGAAAGCGGTTCTAGCTCACTCAGACGGCGACGTCATTTTACATGCGCTCTGCGATGCAATACTTGGCGCGCTAGCCCTAGGTGATATTGGCCGGCATTTTCCGGACGTTGACCAGACTTTCAAAGACATTGATAGTCGTACACTGCTGCGATCGTGTGTCGAAATGATAGCGCAAAGAAATATGATCGTAGTTAACGCTGATATTACATTGATCGCCGAGGCGCCGAGGGTTGCCGAATATGTTGACGCAATGTGCGCGGTGATTGCCGAAGATCTGCGCACCTCTAACGACCGAATTAGTGTCAAGGCGACAACAACAGAAAAAATGGGGTTTATTGGCCGGAAGGAAGGTTTGGCTGCTCAGGCCGTCATACTGCTGGACTCACATGATCAGTGATCGCGCTCTGTCATTTCCTCGGTTGCTCGAAGCACCGCTGGTGACGGCTGGTTTCAAGCTTGAAGCATCTGATTTTCAGGTTGTTGAAGACCTGGGGTTTACGCCTGAAGGCGGTGGTGAACACATCTATTTGCGAATAAGAAAAACCGGCGAAAATACGGCCTGGGTTGCAACACAGTTGGCAGCGTTTGCTGGGGTTAGGGCGCTCGATGTTAATTTCTCGGGCCGCAAAGACAGGCACGCCATTACTGAACAATGGTTCAGCTGTTGGAAGCCGGGTAAGGACATGCCTGATTTCGAATCCTTTTGTCGGCAACACGATGGGTTAGAGCTGCTTGAAGTTCAGCGCTACAACAAGAAGTTACGCAGGGGCAGCCATCAGGCGAACAAATTTACTATTCGGTTGAGGCACCTACATAGTAACGCTCTTTCGAGCGAACCCTCTCTTCATCCTGAAAAAATCAGAGACGAAATTGAAGCACGACTCAGGCGATTGCAAAGTGATGGGTTCGCAAATTATTTCGGTGAACAACGTTTTGGCAAGGAGAGCCAAAATCTTCAGATGGCTGACAAACTGTTCTGTGGTGAAAAAGTACCCAGAGCGCAACGAGACATGTATCTTTCAGCGGCGCGTAGCTACATGTTTAACGCAATGTTGGGTCAGATGATAGAGGTGGGTGACTACCATGTTGCTTTGGAACGTGCCTCAATTGAGTTAAGCCATGCAACGCAGTCGATTGGGCGCGATGGTGTTAAAAACAGCGAGCCAAGAGGTTGGCTTTATGGAAAATCGAGAGTGAGCTCGGCTGCGGCAGTGATGCGCGCATATGAGTGTGTTTTTCCCGATTGGTCTGCAGGCTTAACGCAGTTTGGCATGAAGGCGCAATTGAGAGACCTCCGTGTTATGCCCCGTGAATTGCGATGGCATTTTGATGGTGCTGATCTGGCACTCTCTTTCAGCTTGCCAACGGGTAGTTTCGCAACAGAATTTCTTAAAGAGTTGGTAATCTATGGAGAATAATAAACCACAGGATATTCGCGGCGTGGGAATGACATCTCAGCGTACGCGCAATCGACTTGTGCAGAGGCTACGCGAGCAGGGCATAGAGAGTGAGATTATTCTTGATGTGATCAATTCGACGCCTAGACATCTGTTTATTGATGAAGCGTTGGCGCATAGAGCCTACGAAGATAATTCTCTGCCTATTGGCTTTAACCAGACAATATCCCAGCCCTTTGTCGTTGCTAGAATGACTGAATCATTGCTTGCCGGCGCCAAGCTCGACAGGGTACTGGAAATAGGAACTGGTTCGGGCTACCAAACAGCGATTCTGTCCCAATTGATCTCGAAAGTGTATACCGTGGAACGCATTAGCGGGTTGCTTGAAAAAGCGCGCTCTACGCTTCGCACAATTGGAGCACGAAATGTTCAGTTCAAGCACGATGACGGCAATATTGGCTGGGCTGACAAAGGCCCATTCGATGGCATTATTGTGACTGCATCGCCGAGCCACATTCCCCAAGAGCTGTTGGATCAGTTGGCCGTTGGTGGCAGGCTGCTTATCCCTGTGGGTGCCGGGAATAGGCAGAAGTTACTGCTGGTCAAGAATACTGAGGCAGGTGTTGAGCAAGAAGTGCTTGAAAATGTCACCTTCGTACCGCTTCTCAGTGGTAAAAGCTGAACACTGGCATTTTTTTCGCCAAGTTCTGCGCACCTAAACGTTAAGGATAGGATCAAAGCAATAATTATAGAAAGAGAGACGACAAACGTGAGCGTAAAAGAATTGAGTGAGAATAATCCAACGGCTATAGATCAATTACATGCGAGTAATGGCAACGGCAATTACCTAAAGGCGGCTTTAATTGGATTGCTTATGGGCGCAGCAGAGGTAGTGCCCGGTGTCTCCGGAGGTACTATCGCTTTTATCACAGGCATATATGAGCGCTTGATCAACGCGATTAAACAATTTACACCTGTGTTGCTGCTTCGCCTCAAAGATGAGGGGTTTATTGCTGTGTGGCGTGCCGTTGATGCTAGCTTCCTGCTCGCGCTTTTTGGCGGTATGGGAGTGTCTATCATCCTGTTCGCCCGAGGCATCAGTTATCTGCTGGTTGAGCAGCCTATCTTTCTTTGGTCCTTTTTCTTTGGGCTGGTCATTGCCTCAACTTGGATTGTCGTGCGTCAAATCTCTCGGTTTGGTTATGATTTGGTTATTTTTGCGATCATTGGAACCAGCGTGGGTATGCTGGTAACGACCGTGATTCCCCTGCAACTGTCGCCGACGGCATGGTTCCTGTTTGTTGGAGGCGCGATAGCAGTGTGTGCCTGGATATTGCCTGGGCTCTCGGGAAGCTACTTTTTGTTGATACTAGGTCTCTATGGTGCGGTGATTGATGCTATCAAGAACTTCGAGCTAGAGCTGCTGCTGGCGCTCGGGTTGGGGTGCTTTATTGGTTTAATTTGCTTTGCTCAATTGCTCTCAAAGCTTTTTAGAGATCATAGAGATAAAACGCTAGCTGTGCTGACCGGGTTTATGCTCGGCTCTTTAGCAAAATTATGGCCCTGGAAAGAGACAATCAGTTACCAAATGAAGTCGGATGGCAGTCAGCTTCCGTTGAATCAAGAACCCATTTGGCCCCAAAGCTACCTTCAGATCACCGGCCAGGAACCCTATATTTTAGCGGCAACAGGTATTGCTGTAGGGGGTATCTTCATTGTTCTGGGTCTCGATTGGGCGTCTCGACGATTTGATGACTAATAGTTCTTGAATATAAAATTACTTGTATAGGGGTGTAACTGCCATCGTTCGAGTCAATAACAGCGCAAATTTTGGCGCGTAATATTGATCCTTAACAGATAAAAATGGCAACCAAACCATAGAACGATTCACTCATAATGATTGCAAATTAATGTCGAAAAGATAATAACGAGAAGGCTCATGTTTCGAGGTTTGTCATCATTTTTCAAGTTAGTCACTATGCAAATTGGTCAAAAAACTTTCGTTTTGTCCCTTGCGCTCTTCGGATTAGTAGCCTGTCAGAGTAGCGGGATTTATGTGCCCGTTATCGGGTCCGGAGAGTCTGGCGCAAACGCCAAAGGGTACTATACGGTGCAAAGGGGAGACACTTTGTATTCGATAGCTTTTCGCTACGGACTAGATTACAAAAAATTAGCAAAATCTAACAATATTTCTCCGCCTTATACAATTTTTGTCAATCAGAGAATCCGACTTAAAGGCGCATTGCCAAAGCGCAGCGCGCCGCGTCAAAAAACAATTGCAAAATCGTCTCCGCAAAAAACGAAGAAACAGGTAGCGCGAAAAATACAAGAGTCAAAATTAAACTGGCAATGGCCGATTCCAGGAGAGGTGGTGTTGGGGTTTTCCACCACTGGCAAAGTCAACAAGGGCATTGATATACGAGGTGGCTTGGGTGAATCCGTAGCTGCCGCCGCAGATGGCGTTGTTGTATATGCGGGCGGCGGTTTGCGGGGATATGGCAAACTTGTGATCGTCAAACACAACGATCGTTTTCTGAGTGCTTACGGGCACAATAGAGCAATCCTTGTAAAAGAAGGTGAAAAAGTCAAAGGCGGACAGATTGTTGCAGAAATAGGCTCTTCTGGGCCGGGTAAAGAAATGCTTCATTTCGAAATTCGGCGGGATGGCAAGCCAGAGGACCCATTGCTCTATTTGCCAAAAAAAAGCGGGTAAATCTGACTAACCGTTCTGTAAAGTCGATAGGCTTGCTGACGCGACAACGAGCATTTGCCTCGCTGCTCCTCGAGGGCATCGGCAGTCCGGAACGCTAGAATTTGAATGCCAATGAGATGCCTGCAACGAAAAACATAAAAAAAGCTGCGGGTTAGCCACACGCAGCCTTCTTGTTTGCAAAAAGCGTTTGCTTTTCGTTTTTCCTAAGTTCGTTCAAATCGGCTGTAAAAGACAACACGTGAGAGAACGGCCGGGAAAATGGGTTATCTTTCTAGGTGTTCCATTTTGCCCGTTACGTCTGCCCAGTCTTCGGCATCTGGAAGCGGGTCTTTCTTTTCTGTGATATTTTCCCATACCTCGGCCAGTTCGGCGTTGAGTGCCAGAAAGTCCTGTTCAGCTTCGGGCAGTTCGTCTTCCGAGAATATCGCATCTACCGGACATTCAGGTTCACACAGGGCGCAATCGATACACTCGTCGGGGTGGATGACGAGGAAATTCGGTCCCTCATAAAAACAGTCTACAGGACATACCTCTACGCAGTCTGTGTGTTTGCATTTGATACACGCGTCACTTACCACAAATGTCATCGATGGTTCCTTTTAGGTTAGAGTCTGAAATCGTAAAGATACGCATTCTATCAGCTTTTTCCCAACGCACAATATGCCCTGATCGGCAATCCTGCATTGTTCCGGGCTCGGCACTTGATATCCTAGGATTACTCCGGTTCCAGCTTGTCTCTTAGCTCATAAATCAAGTTTAGCGCGTCCCTGGGGCTGAGTGAGTCGACTTCGATTTGCCTGAGTTGATCCTCAACAGCGGAGGGTGCGGGTTCGGGTAGTGAAGCTTGAAGTGGTGGGGATAGAAACAAGTCAGACTGGGTTGGCGATGATCTTATTTCGGCATCCTCCAATTCGTTGAGTTTCTTACGTGCTTTTTCTATGACAGCTTTGGGAACGCCAGCGAGTTTCGCGACTTGTAAACCATAGCTCTGGCTCGCGGGACCCTTGTTTACCGAGTACATAAAGATAATCCGATCGCCGTATTCTTTTGCCGCAAGGTGAATGTTTTCGGTTGCGGGCAAAAATGTGCTGAGGGTGGTCAATTCGAAATAGTGTGTTGCAAACAACGTTAAGGACTTGGATTTTTCCGCGATGTATTCGGCGCAAGCCCATGCTAGGGAGAGGCCATCGAAGGTTGAGGTCCCTCGTCCTATCTCGTCTAGTAGCACGAGACTGTGATCCGTAGCATTGTTCAGAATCATCGCTGTTTCAGTCATCTCCACCATAAACGTAGACCGGCCGCTAGCGAGATCATCTGATGAGCCAATACGTGTGAATATGCGATCCACTGATCCAATTTCCGCCGCTTGGGCGGGCACGAAACTGCCGATGTGCGCGAGTAGCACAATTAACGCAGTTTGCCGCATGAAGGTTGATTTACCCCCCATGTTAGGTCCGGTTATGATCATCATTCTCTGTTGTGGATTAAGTAGTGCGTCGTTGGCAACAAACGGGTCACTGAGCATGTTCTCGACAACAGGATGTCGCCCGCCGGTAATTTTTACCATCGCTTTCTCGTTTAGAATAGGGCGACAAAGAGAAAGTGTTAGCGATCGTTCAGCAAGGCATGCGATGACGTCCAGCTCGGAAATGGCAGTCGCGGTATTCTGTAATCTTGGTAGCTGCTCGCCAAGGATATCTAGTAACTGTTCGTACAACAGCTTTTCTCGTGCGAGTGCGCGGCTTTTGCTGCTGAGCGCTTTGTCTTCAAATTCTTTGAGTTCAGGGGTGATAAATCGTTCGGCATTTTTCAGTGTTTGGCGCCTAACATAGCTGGCAGGCGCTTGGTCAGACTGGCTTCGGCTGATTTCTATATAATAACCGTGTACCCGGTTGTACCCTACCTTGAGGGTCGACAAACCTGTTATTTCTTTTTCTCGGGTTTCTAACTGGATCAGGTAGTCGGCCGCGTTCTCACTGATTCCTCTTAGCTCATCGAGTTCGCTGTCGTAGCCCTCGGCGATTACACCTCCCTCTCGGATGACAACAGGGGGATTCTCGATAATGGCCGATTCCAGTTCTAATGACAGCTCGGGAAAGGGCTTGCATCCTTCATTTAAGGCAATTAGTAACGGCGCTGGATATGCCTGCAAGGTGGTGTCCAGTTCGGGCAGAGCAGCAAATGCATCTCTTAGTCTGGCCAGGTCTCTTGGTCTTGCAGAACGCAGTGCGACCCGCGTTGTTATTCTTTCGATGTCACCGATTTTCTTGAGGTGCGCTTGCAGCGCTTCGTAGCGATAGCTGTCTGCGAGGAATTCCACGGCATCAAGACGGGCATCGAGTACGCTTCTTGTTCTGATGGGACGGTTAATCCAGCGTTTGAGCAAACGGCTACCCATTGCGGTTGAAGTTTTGTCCACAATTTCAAACAGTGTATTGGTGTCCCCGCCGGAGATGTTGGTATCTAGCTCGAGGTTGCGTCTAGAAGCCGCATCAATCTGAACCATGTCCTCACGGCTGAGTGGGGTGAGTCCCTGAATATGGGGGAGTGGGGTGAGTTGGGTCTCTTGAACGTAGCCGAGCAGACACCCGGCAGCTGAAATTGCCGTGGTTAAACCATCACAACCAAACCCGGTAAGATCCCGGGTGCCGAACTGCTTTGTGAGAGTTGTTTGTGCCGCATCAAGGTCAAATTCCCAAGAAGGCCGTCGGCGAACGCCTACTCTACTTTCAGCAGCGGCCGGATACTTCTGATCCTCACAGAGTATAAGCTCTGCTGGATTAACCCGGTGTAACTCACTGATGAGGGCTTCTTCATTATCAGGCTCTATCACCTCAAATCTGCCGCTGGAAAGTTCAAGACACGCAAGGCCAAAGGTGTTTTGCCCGGGAAAGATCGCTGCAATTGAATTATCCCGACTGGCATCTAATAGTGACTCTTCGGTGAGTGTGCCAGGTGTGATGATACGAACGACTTTACGTTCGACGGGACCTTTAGTGGTGGCTGGGTCGCCAATTTGCTCGCAAATGGCGACGGAAACGCCTTGTTTAACGAGGCGAGCGAGATATCCGTCTGCTGCATGGAAGGGAACGCCGCACATGGGTATGGGTTGTCCACCGGAAGTGCCTCTTGCCGTTAGCGTGATATCCAAGAGCTCCGCGGCTTTTTTTGCATCATCAAAAAAGAGTTCGTAGAAATCGCCCATGCGGTAAAACAACAGCTCATCAGCATGCTTTGCCTTGATGCGCATGAATTGTTTCATCATTGGCGTATGTTGGTTAGCGGTCGTGGCGGACAATGTCAGGCTCTCTGGATTCATTTTGCTTTCCGTAGTGATTCTACGTGAAGTCGAGGCTGGGCGGAGCATGAACAGACAATTAAAGGAAGTTTTTTTCAAAAGCAGACAAAGAAAACGAAAAAAAGGTGGAACACTGGTTTTATATACAGTATAAATGCAAATACGCAATTGAGCTTAGTTTAAAAGTAAATCGTTATTCAGCGACCGATTAAAACAGGCTGATTAACAACGAGATATGGGTCTCAAAATACAACAGATAACGAAAAGATCACTGAAAAAAGGTAAAAGCCATGGCTGATATGGAAACAAATGCATCTTCAAAGAACTCATCCAGCGCCGAAGCGACCAAAATGGATCCGCAGAAAGAAAAAGCGTTGACCGCGGCCTTATCGCAAATTGAACGTCAGTTCGGTAAAGGCACAATGATGCGCCTGGGTGATACGCCGAATGTGAAAATTCCAGCAATCTCAACCGGTTCGCTCGGTTTGGATGTGGCGTTAGGCATAGGTGGCTTGCCGAAGGGCAGAATCGTTGAAATATATGGTCCTGAATCATCGGGTAAAACAACCTTGACACTTCAGGTCATCGCCGAAGCACAGAAAGCAGGTGGCACCTGCGCTTTTATAGATGCAGAGCACGCACTGGATCCACTGTATGCTGAAGCGCTGGGCGTAAATATTGAAGATCTGCTTGTTTCTCAGCCTGACACTGGTGAGCAGGCGCTCGAAATTTGCGACATGGTTGTTCGGTCCGGTGCGGTTGATGTTGTGATTGTCGACTCAGTTGCAGCGCTCACTCCCAAGGCGGAGATTGAGGGTGAAATGGGAGACCATCATGTCGGGCTTCAGGCTAGATTGATGAGTCAGGCGCTGAGAAAAATGACAGGTAACATTAAAAACTCAAACACGCTGGTCATCTTCATTAATCAGATTCGAATGAAGATTGGTGTCATGTTTGGTAGTCCCGAAACGACAACCGGTGGTAACGCACTTAAGTTCTACTCTTCCGTACGGCTTGATATTCGACGTATTGGTGCCATTAAGGAAGGCGATGAGATTGTCGGCAATGAAACCAGAGTCAAGGTGATTAAGAACAAAGTAGCGCCACCTTTTAAGCAGACCGAATTCCAGATCGTTTACGGTCAGGGCATCAACCGTCTTGGCGAGGTGATTGATTTGGGCGTGCAGATAGGCATCGTTGATAAGGCTGGTGCTTGGTATAGCTACAAAGATGATCGTATCGGTCAAGGTAAGAAAAACGCAGCTCAGTTTTTAGTAGACAACCCTGAAATGGCGGCCGAAATCGAACAAAGAGTCAGGGATAAGCTGCTTACACCTGCGGGTAGTGAAGAGGAAGCGGCTGAAGACAATGTCACACCGATCAGCGGATCCTGAATCTGAGAGGGCTGAGCTCAAGCCAGCTGATATCCGACGTGCGGCAATGGATTTGCTTGCGCGTCGGGAGCATTCTCGGCTGGAGTTGCTCAACAAGCTCCAAATCAGGTTTCGAAAACGTTTGAACGGTCATGTTGACGAAGCCAGCGTAGCAGCGATTCAATGCCAGATTGACCGACTGACCGATGAAGGATTGCAGAGCGACTATCGTCTGGCCGGTTCTGTTATCCGATCAAGATCTAATAAAGGGCATGGGCCCGTTAAAATCGGTGGCGAGCTCCGGCAAAAAGGTCTCAATGACGCAGTAATTGCAGACGCATTTTCCGAAGAAAACATAGATTGGTTTGAGAAAGCCAAAGAAGTCTCACAGCGTAAATTTGGCTTAGGTTTACCAGGAAATTCAGCCGAAAGAGCGAAACGGGGTCGATTCCTTCAGCAACGTGGTTTCTCTTGGGACCAAATACAATCAATATAGCGTTAAAAGCCCTGTTTTCTATTTTGTATTAAGCTTATTTTCTGTATCTTTACCCGTCTCGAAATCAACGAAGAAGATCGCAATGGACACTCGCGAGCTGCGTAAAGCATATTTGGACTATTTTGCCAGCAAGGGCCACACCGTGGTCGATAGTGCTGCACTTGTGCCGGATAATGACCCCACTCTGCTGTTTACAAATTCTGGCATGGTCCAGTTCAAGGAAGCGCTAGCTTTCAGGGAGAATCGAGGCTATACGCGAGCCGCAAGTTGCCAACGTTGTGTTCGCGCTGGTGGTAAACACAATGATCTCGATAATGTGGGTTATACCGCGAGACACCACACTTTTTTTGAAATGCTCGGTAATTTCAGTTTCGGTGATTATTTCAAAAAAGAGGCTATCGAATTTGCCTGGGAGTTTTTAACAGAAGTCATCAAGTTGCCGAAAGAGAGGCTCTGGGTCACAGTGCATACCAGTGATGATGAAGCTGAAGATATCTGGGTGAACCACATTGGCTTCGATCCTGAGCGTGTCACGCGTTTGGGTGACGATGACAATTTCTGGACCATGGGTGACACTGGTCCTTGTGGACCCAGTTCTGAAATATTCTGGGACCACGGGGAAAGTGTGCCGGGTGGTCCGCCGGGAAGTCCCGATGGTGATTTAGATCGTTTCATCGAGATCTGGAATCTGGTGTTTACGCAATTTGATCGTTCCGCTGACGGGACACTTACGCCCTTACCCAAACCCTGTGTTGATACCGGTATGGGGCTTGAGCGCCTTGCAGCGGTTTTGCAGGATGTGCACAACAACTACGATATTGATGTCTTCAAGACGCTCATCAAGCGGGCAGCAGACCTGTTGAATATAACGGATTTGGACGACCCTTCGTTAAAGGTTATTGCTGACCACATTCGCACAAGTACATTCTTGATAGCTGACGGGGTGCTTCCTTCTAATGAAGGGCGTGGATATGTGATGCGAAGAATTATCCGTCGGGCGCTGCGCCATGGACACAAATTACAATCTAGCGGTCCTTTCTTCCATAAAATGGTCGAAACGATGGTTGAGACAATGGGGGAAGCATACCCACTCATCACCAAAGCTCAGGCTCAAATTGAACGAGTGCTGCTTAAAGAGGAAGAGCAATTTGATGTAACGCTCGATCAAGGTATGAAAATTCTAAGCGAGGCCATCATAGAACTTGAAGGTAATGAGATTCCAGGTGATGTGGTGTTCAAACTTTATGATACCTATGGGTTTCCAACAGACCTTACCGCAGATATTGCGCGAGAACGCAACCTTACCCTTGATATGACTGGTTTTGAAGTGGCAATGGAAGCGCAAAGGCAACGTGCGCGTGCGGCCAGTAAATTTGGCAACGTGGACGTGGACCAATACAAATTAACCGAATCCACTTCGTTTACAGGTTATGACGAACTATTAGCTGAGGGAACAGTTGTCGCTTTGTTTGTTGATGATATCGCTGTTGACAGTATTATCGAGGGGAAAGAGGGCGTGTTGGTGATGAACTCAACACCTTTTTATGCAGAGTCAGGTGGGCAAGTTGGCGATACCGGACGAATATACGGTAATGGCATAACATTTGACGTCTCTGATACGGTTAAGGCCGGTGATGCTTTCCTGCATAAAGGAAAATTGCTTGAGGGAGAGTTGAACGTTGGTCAGACGTTAACAGCCGACGTTGATAAGTCTCCCAGAGACGCAACGAGACTAAACCATTCCGCAACGCATCTTTTGCATGCAGCGCTTCGAACCGTGCTAGGAGATCATGTGAATCAGAGAGGTTCGCTGGTTGATGCAGAGCGCCTCAGATTCGACTTTTCACATTTTGAACCAGTAACAGCAGCAGAGCAGCGACAAATCGAGCGCTTGGTTAACGATCAAATCAGGGCTAACACCGGTGTTGTGACAGAGATTATGCCGTTAGAGCAGGCGCGCGAAAAAGGTGCCATGGCCTTGTTCGGCGAGAAGTATTCCGAGGAAGTTAGGGTGTTAACCATGGGCGGTGGCTTCTCAGTCGAACTTTGTGGCGGTACCCATGCCAAGCGAACGGGTGATATTGGTGTTTTTAGACTGACCAGTGAGCAGGGGATTGCGTCCGGGGTCAGACGAATAGAGGGTGTGACCGGCGCCAATGCGCTTGATACCATCGAAGCGCTTGAAGATTCGCTTGCTGAGTCAGCAGGAGTGTTACGGGCGGACAAAAGTAATTTCAGCGATAAAATTCGACAACTGGTAGAGCAGAACAAGAAGCTTGAAAAAGAAGTGAGTCAGCTCAACATGAAATTAGCGAGTGGCGCGGGTAGTGATCTTGCGGATTCAGCGATTGAAGTTAATGGTATTAAGCTCATCGTTAATCGCATTGATGGCGGTGACCCGAAGACACTGCCAGATGTCATGGATCGACTGAAAAATAAGATACAATCAGGAATTGTTGTGCTCGCTGCGGTAAATGATAATAAGATAACATTGATCGCGGGTGTGACACAGGATCTCACCGAAACGATTCAGGCCGGGGCGCTCGTCAATCACGTAGCAAGTCAGGTGGGCGGAAAGGGTGGCGGCAGACCTGATATGGCACGTGCCGGTGGCAGTGATGTTGGGGCTCTGCCGGCTGCACTGGATTCAATATCGGAATATGTTCTAGATCAAAGTACGCCCTGAAAACCACGAAGACATCGGCCCGTTGGGGTAACGCATACTAAACGACACCCCGATAAAACTGTTTAGGCAGCTGATAATAACGATGCCTAATCTTCAGGCTCGAAATTTTGTCCGTTTATAACTAGAAAGAATTTATGGCTCTAATTGTTCAAAAATTTGGAGGTACATCGGTTGCAAATATCGAGTATCTAAACAATGTAGCTGACCGGATTCTCATGGCGCGAGAAGATGGCCACCAAGTTGTGGTTGTCGTTTCTGCCATGGGTAAAGAAACTGACCGCTTGGTTGAACTCGCAAAGGAAGCAGGAACAAGCGCGAGTGCCAGCCGCAATTTGCTTAGACGCGAAACAGATGTGCTACTTTCCACGGGTGAGCAGGTGACAATAGCCCTCTTATCAATGATCTTGATCAATCGAGGATATAAAGCTAAGTCCTATACCGGCAGCCAAATAAGGATTCTCACTGACTCATCGCACACCCGGGCGAGAATTCAAGAGATTCAAACTGAGAAGATAATTCAGGATCTTAAAGATGGGTCAATTGTTGTTGTGGCAGGTTTTCAGGGTGCGGATGCAGAGGGAAACATTACGACAATCGGTCGAGGCGGCTCTGATACCTCCGCGGTGGCGCTTGCGGCAGCGCTGAACGCGTCAGAATGCCAGATACACACCGATGTTGACGGTGTGTATACAACTGATCCCCGAATGGTCGAGCGCGCGCAGTGCCTGTCTCGATTAACGTTTGAGGAGATGCTCGAATTGGCAAGTCTTGGATCGGGTGTGCTAGCGACCAGAGCGGTGGAGTTTGCCAGCAAATTTAATGTGCCAATCAGAGTGCTCTCGAGTTTCAATGCCGAGGTACCGGGAACACTCATCACAAGTGAGTCATGTCAAGATGATGCGTCATCACAAAAAGGCGATCCAAATAGTAAGGACGTAGAAACTATGGAACAACCACTGATTTCAGGCATTGCATTCTCGAAAGATGAAGCGAAATTAACCGTACTTGGCGTTCGTGATGTGCCGGGTATAGCTTCCAAAATTTTGGGCCCAATTAGTAATGCGAATATTGAAGTCGATATGATCGTGCAAAATGTTGCAGCGGATATGAGTACCGACTTCACTTGCACGGTGTCGCGTAGCGATTACGCGCAAGCGATGGAAATACTGAGAGGTGTATCAAAAGAGATCGGTGCACGAGAAGTCACAGGTGATGACAAGATTGTGAAGTTGTCGATTGTCGGAGTCGGTATGCGGTCTCACGCTGGCGTAGCGACTCAAATGTTTCGTGCATTATCAGACGAGTCCATCAACATTCAAATGATATCAACATCTGAAATCAAAATTTCGGTCGTCATCGAGGAAAAATATTTGGAATTAGCTGTGCGCGCATTGCACACGGCTTTTCATCTGGATGAGGATCAATAAAAAGCCCAACGCTTCTTCGCTAAGAAAATCGTGTTTATCGGGAGTTATGCCGGCGTTTGAAGGTTTAATCATCGCTTGTTGATTAAACAATGATGGCTTTTACAGCATGGTAGCGCCGGCTTAATACGAGTATTCCATGCATGAGAGCTTTTAATCTTTGAATTATTGATCAATATTCATCTACAATGGTCAAAAAACGACCAAAATAATAATAATAACTATTCCGAAGAGCTTAGGTCTAAGGTGCGGTACTGGCGCGATGGAATTGGTAGGAGAGACTGATGTTGATTCTAACTAGGCGTGTTGGCGAGACCTTGATGATTGGTGACGATGTGACCGTCACAGTGCTTGAGGTCAAAGGAAATCAGGTCCGAATCGGAGTTAATGCGCCACGTGAAGTCGCTGTGCATCGTGAGGAAATTTATGAACGTATTCAGTGTCACGGAGAGGACGAAAAAGGCGGTACGCTAAGTGATGCCTAAATTATCCTGTCCTCATCCTCTCGCTTGTTTTACCCGTCACGCTGCGTAAAAGGTCAAGATATCCCCGCTGAAAGTTAACATCATCGTAAAACCCCTTAGTAAGCAAAATCTCATGAAACGCCGGTAGTCGATAGATAGGCACTGAAGCAAGCAGATGATGTTCGAGATGATAGTTCACACCGTGTGGTGCTATTAAAAGGTTCTCAAGCGCATTGGCGTATAGCGTACGGGTGTTTTTGCGTGGGTCAAGATCAGACAAGTCAGGTACAGCGGCATGTTCAGCAATTTGCCGAATTCGCACCACTAGCATGTGAGTCGTCATAAATGCGATCACCCAAAGCGCATATAGCCATGCGTGACCACTCAGTGCCAAAAGACTAAGTAGTAATAAGTTAACGCCAAGACTTCGGAGAACGTATTGTCGCTTGGCACGTTTGTGCAGTGCTAATCTGCGAATGAGTCGACCGATAGATTTTAATCTGCGCCAGCCAATTTGTCCGGTGAGATCGCGGATAACCTTTCGCTTAAATGCCTGTTTGTCGATAGGGTAAGCGCGATAATTCGCGAGGTCGGGGTCTTGTTCAGTGCCTGCATGTTTATGGTGACTCAGATGACCACGCATATAGGTCAATCTCTCCGAGAACACCCAATATCCGGCTAGCCAATTACCAGCGAAGTCGTTCAACTTTGAGGAACGAAAGAGTGTTCTGTGACCAGCCTCATGTACGATGACGCTTAAACCAAGCTGTCGACTGCCGATGAGGATAATTGCGAGAATGATTGTGACGGGGTTTGGGTAGGCACCTGCAACAAAAAATGCCCCGCCTATTAACAGCCAATCTGTAGCGACCATGCTTGACGCGAGAAAATCGTCCTTGCGGGTGATGCGTGCGAACTCCTGCTCGGTCAATAGGCTCTTAATGTTCATAACGCTTCTCTGCTTTATTATGGAATGTATTTAAACACTTACTTTAGTAGTGTTTAACCCGTGCTTACCCGTGCTGTTGGCAGCGTGATTGGCGATTCGCCGCTTTTATCTCGCCAAATCGCGCGCCCGACCCGATCGTATTCAAGCATCAGTGTCCAAAGATTGCGCCTGTCATCGCCGGGTAGTATTTCTTCCGGTAGTAAAGGATCAAGCGCAAGCACTTGAATAGCTGCGCCACCAAGAAAAAAGCACTCTTTTTGCGCAGCATCAGTTGGAATGACAGTCAATCGAGTAAGGCTCTGTTTGAGCTTGGCGATAGCTTCAGCGTATTTTTTTTGAAATGCATTACGAGTAACGAGTTCAAGCACTGTCTTTTCTAGGTCCAGGGACAAACTTGCGTCGGTCGCTATAATGCAACCCGAGCTTGCGCCTAGTTTCTCCAGGAGCGCCTGGAGGTGATCTGTTGATCTCGTCAGATTGTCTGGCCTGACCCAGAGCTGATTGTCGATATAAAAAAAACCGCAAGCATTCAGCGCCCAGCTATCGAAATCACCCTGCGCCAGCATCCAGTTGTCGGTCCAGTCGCGTCGCCGCGCGTCTCCAAGACGCCACTCTTCAATGAAATCATTCAAGTGATCTGTTGAGTTTGTTAACCTGTAATAGCCGCGCTTAAAGTTTTCGACTGTACCTTTGGCCGTGAGCCTAGAGATTGATACGCGCATTAGGTTTTCACTAAAACCAAACATGGCGCCAGTGCGCATAATCATATGCACAGACGTTCCTCGAGAGTGGTAAGTCCTCAACAAATCAAGAATTATGTTCGCCGGTTTCATTTGTTACAAAAAATCACTTCGTTAGTGAGTTAATGTAATATTACCGCGATAAAGTTTTTTTTCAATAAGAGACAATAAAGAAGTATTCGAAGTTGACGAGGTACACTCGCATCATGATAATACGCCTTCTTCGCGCGCTGGTAGCTCAGCTGGATAGAGCGCTTGGCTACGAACCAGGAGGTCGGGGGTTCGACTCCCTCCCAGCGCGCCATTTATTTTCTAGAATAGATGGTGGAAGATTCTTATGTTTCGCCTCGCGAAACGTCTTACGGAGAGGTGGCCGAGTGGCCGAAGGCGCTCCCCTGCTAAGGGAGTATGGGTTAAAAGCTCATCGAGGGTTCGAATCCCTCCCTCTCCGCCAATTAC
>CAXRCG010000214.1:0-21438 GCA_964228885.1 Pseudomonadales bacterium
ATATCCAGGTTGCATTGTGACAGCTGGAACCCCAGCGCCAATGACCATTAATCAGGTATCCCGGCATACCATCACGGACTTCATATCGGGCCGTGCCACTGTCCGCAAAAACGCCACTGGTAATGACGTTGGGATTTTCCATGATTGTCTTTTGCTGCTCGGAAGGCAGGGCACCTAGCAGGTATTGCGATGTTGAACCAATAAACACACACCAGGCGGCGGAGCCGTTAGCCGCAGCTAGTGTCTCGCAAACTTTGTAGAGTGTCACCGGGTCTTGCGCCAGCCCGCCAATTTCTTCGGGCGTACATAGGCTGTAGAACCCCTCGGCTGCCATTTTCTCTGCAAGATCTTGTGGAAGTTGTCTTAGTGCGTCGATTTCGCTGCTACGTTCGGTCAATTCCTGCTGTAAGGCACTAGCGCTATCGATGAGCTGTTGATGCTTGTTTGTCATTGTTTATTTTCAAACATAGGATGAGCGGCGGACAGGATATCAATTTTTGATCGACGAACACCATCTATACTTAGCGGTGTTATTGTCAGCCGTTGTGTCGCGTAGGTATCTGTATTGAATTTTTGCCAAACAGGTAGATCAGACCCGTTGGGGTTGCCTGTTCGGGCAAAGTTAGTCCAGTATTTCACCATGTAATGAGAAAGCCTATGGTCGTCCTCCTGCCAGTCAAGTCCCACGCGATGGGTATTGCCAAACACGAAAGCCAAATCTCCTGAGTGGTATGCACCGCCACTTCGAGATCCATCGGGCAGGTTTAAAGATGGATTTTCTGGCCAGTAAAGGCGGAAAGCGGGTGGTACGTGATCCATAAAATAAAGCCACGTGTCATTGCCAGCATGTTCGCTGTATTCAGCCCAGCGACGCATACCAAAGGTCATAAATAAATCCGTTGCAACGGCGTGCTGTATTTTACCCGGTGTGCCAAATTCCTGGGCATACTCGGCGGATAAAGATTTTGCTGCGGATCCGACCAGTTTCGTCAAATAGTTCTCCAGTTGCTGGTCAGTGAGTGCGTCATTCACAGGAAATAAGTGATTTCCCTCATCTGCTAGCGAACCAAGCAGCAGAGGTATCTGCGCTTGTCGCCCGGCTCTGAAGATTTCCACCTCAAGTTCGGGTAGAACCCAGCCATCGATGACAATGCGACTTTCATTTGCCCAGCCGGTTTTCTGAGAAGCCGCCAAAATTTGAGCCGGTGTTTTTTCTCGGAGTGCACTGAGGTTGTTAGCGCTCAGTTCTTTCACCAGCATTTGCCCTCGTTCGAACCCCTTGAGGTCTTTTTCTGGCGCTGGTCCAACACTACCGGCAGATTGACCAATTGCCTTGTGAAAAAGCCCTCGGGCAAGCGGCGATGCCATGAGGGAACAAACACTTTGAGAGCCGGCAGATTGGCCAAAAATGGTGACGTTTTCAGCATCTCCACCAAACTGTTCGATGTTATCTTTTACCCATTGAAGCGCTGCAATTTTATCCAACAGTCCGTAGTTACCTGCGCTTGAATGACCGGACTCCTCAGCCAGCCAAGGATGGGCCAAAAAACCAAGCGCGCCCAATCGGTAATTGATTGTAACGAGAACAATGCCTTGCTCCGCGAGCCTTGTACCATCGAAGATCTCGGAATGTCCCTGTCCGCTGGTGTGCGCGCCCCCATGAAACCAGACCATGACCGGCTGTTTTGACGCAGTCGTGTTAGACCACACGTTAAGGTACAAACAGTCTTCGCTGATATCAATATCACCGCGTGCCCAGACGAAGATGTCGATATTAGTTGGTTGAATACAGGACCGACTAAACTCGGTAGCATCCCGAATACCTGTCCAAGGGGCCGGTGCGACGGGAGCTTTCCACCTTAATTCGCCTATCGGTGGTTTTGCGTAGGGTATGCCTCTGAATACCCGAATATGATTGGCATCGGCAATGGCCGCGCTGGTGCCTCGCAGTTGACCCGAGGCTGTTTGAATCGTATCTGTCACTGTGCTTTGTCTCCCTGAGTCGATCGGCGATGACTGGATTTGGCCACAGCTGAACAGCAAGTATAAGAAGAGGGGATAGAGGTTTTTCATCAGTTTATTGCCAGCCAGCTTATCAGCCCTTTCATGCTATCTTAATTGCTTGATAAATGGTCGCAAATTAGCCGGAAGGCGCCAAAATTGTTATGGTGAACTTCTAATAACAAATTGCAGAGTCAACTGTTTGTCTTACGTCGAATCCAAGCAACACCCTTATCAACCACTTTCTATTCTTGTCATTTTCATTCTCTTAGTTTTCGTGGGCTTCGCAGCCTTAGATACGGAGCAAGCTGCCGTCGTATTTTTGGCAATGAGAGACGATGTGGTCGCTCGTTTCGACCTGTTGTTTAACTGGACGGTCAGTTTTGTGCTGCTTTTAGTCATTGCTACCTGCCTGCATCCCAGGGCTAAAGTCCGCCTAGGAAAGGACGACGAGCTACCCGAGTTCAGTTATCTCGCCTGGTTTGCGATGCTGTTCAGCGCGGGTCTTGCCTCAGGGCTGTTGTATTGGGGAACCGCTGAACCGGTTACGCATATGTTGGACAATCCTTTTCTCGAGATGCGGGGGCAGATGCCGGGCTCGCCAGAGGCGGCGGTTACCGCTGTCACACTGACGGCTTTCCACTGGGGTTTTCATGGTTGGGGGCTGTATGTGCTGGTGGGACTATGTATTGCACTTGGCGCTTATCGCTACGATCTGCCTCTAACGTTCGGCACCGCTTTTTCACCGCTGACCCGCTTCAAGCCGCTGCCCAGACGTATGTCGCAGGCGATCGATGTGATTGCTGTTCTGGGTACCGTATTTGGCGTGGCGACGTCGATAGGGCTTGCGGTCGGAGGTATGAATGCCACGCTGGGCGCGATTATTGATTTTGACATGAGTATCACAGCTCAGATTGCGATAGTGACGCTGGTGAGTTTCCTTGGCATCTTTTCTGCTGTATCGGGAGTTGCCTATGGCATTAGGTTGTTGAGCGAAATCAATGTGTGGATTAGTGTCGGTCTTGCACTTGTGCTTGTAGCGGTTGGTCCAACGCTTTGGATACTCGAGGTCTTTGTTAGCAGCACGCTTGACTATATGGTCAATGTCATACCTATGGGGCTTTGGACAGCGGAAGAAGCGGCTGCAAAAGCATGGCAATCAGCCTGGACAGTCTTCTACTGGGGTTGGTGGTTAGCTTGGGCGCCATTTGTGGGTTTGTTTGTCGCGCGCATATCAAAAGGACGTACCATGCGCGAGTTTATTATCGCTGTATTGTTTGTACCTGTGCTGATTATTCTATTGTGGATGTCGATTTTTGGCGGTACTGCGGTTTATCAAGAACTACAACTTTCCGGTTCAGTGAGTGAAATTGTTGTCGCGGATTATAGCCAGGGTATTGTGACGGTCTTTGGTAGTCTAGGTTCTGAATGGCTACAAATGGCACTTGTAGGCACGGCAGCCTTTCTGCTTTTTACGTGGCTAATCACCTCTCTGGATTCGGCAACGTTAGTGCTTTGTCATCTACTGCGTGTTGAACAATTACAATGGATGAAGGTGTTCTGGGGCTTTACGCTGGGTGCTGTGACCTGCATTCTGCTGCTCGTCGGCGGAATTTCGGCATTACAGGCGGCCTCAATTATTGTTGGACTACCCCTCGCATTTCTTGTTTTAGCGATAGCGGCGGGTCTGGTTAGGTATCTACTGCAGCCAGCAAATCAGTTGCTATAGAAACCTCAGACGAAGAGACGCTGCTACCAGGCGTCAATTGAAGCGCGCCGCTTGCCGGGGCCTTTTGGTTCCCTTCGAATTGACTTCATAATGTTGCTCACCCAATGACGTGATTCAGCTGGGTCGATTGTATCGTCAACACTAAATAAGGATGCATAGTTGAGTGCTTTGCCTGTTTGGTATGCCTTGGCGACCATTTTCTCGTAGGTATCCAGCCTTTCTTCTGGGTCCTCAATCGCCGCTAATTCTGCACGGTACCCTAGTTTCACACTCCCCTCGAGTCCCATGCCACCATATTCGCCGGTGGGCCAAGAGACTGTAAAGAACGGTGTTTTGTAGGAACCTCCGGCCATTGCTATCGCGCCTAGACCATAGGCTTTACGAAGCACGATAGTGAAGAAGGGAACGGAAAGGTTCGCCCCGGTCAAAAACATGCGACTGGAATGGCGTACTAACGCAGTTTTTTCAATTTCCGGTCCAACCATGATACCTGGGGTATCGCAGAGATAGAGTAGGGGAATATCAAACCCATCACAGAGCTGCATAAACCGAGCTCCCTTATCTGCGCCATCCGCATCGATTGCGCCACCCAAATGGCCAGGGTTGTTGGCGATAACGCCCATAGGCATCCCTTCTACTCGAATAAATGACGTGATACAGCCAACCCCAAATTTTTCTCTAATTTCAAGTACTGAATCTGTATCTGCCAGTGTCTCAATAATGCTTCTCACATTGTAAGCACGCAATCGATTCTCAGGAATGATCCGGCGCATTAAGCGTTGGTCCGGTTGCGTCCATTCGGTTGTCTTCCCCTGAAAGTAGCTAAGATATTTTTTTGCGACGGTAACTGCCTCTTCTTCATCTTTTACTAAAATATCGACAACCCCATTGGGTACCTGTACTGACATCGGGCCTATCTCCTCAGGAGAATATATGCCGAGTCCGCCACCTTCTATCATTGCTGGACCACCCATACCAATATTGGAGCCTTCAGTTGCGATGATGAGATCGCAACAACCCAACAGAGATGCGTTGCCTGCGAAGCATCTGCCTGATGTGATGCCGACCATTGGTACGAGCCCGCTGAGTTGTGCAAATCGTGCAAAGGTTGTTGTACCTTCGCCACCAATACCGTCGGTGTCACCAGGTCTGCCGCCCCCGCCTTCGGCAAATATCACCATGGGCATGCGGCCTTCTTCCGCGACCCGAATCATGCGGTCTGTCTTTCGGTGATTTTGCCCGCCCTGAGTGCCAGCGAACACGGTGTAATCATAGGACATTAAGACACAGCGGTTATCCGGTTCGTCAAATAGATCGCTATTCACCGCGCCAACCCCTGTAATCATGCCGTCTGCCGGGCTCTTCTCTATCAAGTCTTCCATGGATCGACGACGACGTTGAGCTGCTAGCACCAGTTGCCCATACTCAATAAATGTCTCGGCATCGCACATATCCTCTATGTTTTCCCTAGCGGTCCGCTGGTTGGTTTTGCGGCGACGGGCAACGGCATTCGGACGATAAGCGTCAAGTGTTGTTTTCCGGCGCTCGACAACTTCGGCTAGATCCGGTCGAATTTCATCGAGATCAACGTCTTCTACTTCTGCGATCAGGTTACTTTTAACCTCCTGTTCATCAATCTGAAGCAGTGGCTGTCGTTCATAAATAGTATCTCCGGTTACGATGCCCAGTTGACTAACAACACCGCTATGCTGTGCGAGTATTTCGTGTTCCATCTTCATGGAATCCATTATCATCAACGGTTGCTCTGCGAGCACCTGATCGCCGGGAGAGACCATAATCTCAATAATCGTGCCCTGCATTGGGGACTTGAGCCATGAATCATCCATCGGTGCCGTATCGGTTTGGCTGTGGTGTTCCTGTTGGCCGAAAGCAAGCACCGCGAGAGGGTCATTTGATTCCAGAACTGCACCCGCATGCGTGGCAGTGTTCTCTGCGCCTTTGCTTGCATAGTGGGCGTGGTGGACCCCGGTTTCGGTGAGTTGTTTGATGTTCTCATCGATATATCTTGTGTGGTAGTTAACGGCGGCAACGTCCTCAGACTGCAACAAACTTTGCAGAAACGAGATATTGTTAGCGACTCCTTCCAGTTGAAACTCGCACAGAGAACGATAGACATTCGTAAGTGCAGCATTGAAATCATTGGTTATCTGTTGCATGCCGCGTTTGTGCGAGCTGCGATGATGAATGATGAGCTTTGCAAGCATCGAGTCAAATCCGGGGTTGGTATCATATCCAGCATAGGCGTATGTATCCACTCGGATACCTGGACCTGAGGGCGGATTGAATGCTGTAATTGTCCCGCCGGAAGGGCGCACTGTGCCGTCAGCGTTCATCGTCTCCATATTGATCCGAAGCTGTATCGCGTACCCATGTTGTCTTGGTTTGCCGACGTCAATTTTCTCTAAACTTTCGCCTCCGGCAATTCGTAACTGGATTTCAACTAGATCGATGTCGTAAATCTCTTCTGTGATAGTGTGTTCTACCTGTAACCTTGCATTTGCTTCAATAAACGCCCATGCCTTTTGGTCGGCATCAACCAGAAACTCAAAGGTGCCCGCACCTCGGTAGTGGGTTGCCCTTGCTAACTTTTCCGCTGCTGCAATTAACTCGTTCTTGATTTTGCATTCCAGATCCGGTGCAGGAGCAATTTCAATTACTTTTTGATGTCTTCTTTGCAGCGAACAATCGCGTTCGCCAAGAGAGACGACATTCCCGCTGCCATCTCCTAACACCTGAATCTCGATATGACGGACCTTTGGCAAATATGCCTCTACATAGAGTGCATCGTCACCGAAAGCAGCCATCGCTTCCCTGCCGCTTTGGTTGAAAGCTTGTTCGAGTTCATCGATAGAATGGACAACACGAACGCCTCGACCACCGCCTCCTGCGACTGCTTTGATAATCATTGACTGACCGTCAAGTGAGGTCAGAAATTCAGATGCAACAGCGAGTGTTGTGGCTGTTTGTGTGCCAGGAATAACGGGAACTTGGTGATTAATAGCGAAACGCCGTGCTTCGGACTTGTCTCCAAACAGCGCGAGTGTTTTTCCGTCTGGGCCGACATATGTTAGATTCGCGGCTTCGCAGGCATTTGCAAATCCTGCGACTTCACTTAGGAAGCCGTACCCTGGATGAATCGCGTCGCAACCCGTGTTTAACGCAACCTGAATTAGCTGCTCTGCGTCTAGATAAGCGGTGGCGCCGCGACCCGTGAGCTCAACTGCTTCGTCAGCACGATACACATGAAGTGACTTCTGATCATCTGCCGGATATACCGCGACGGTTTTTACCCCCATGTTGACGGCGGTCCGCATGATTCGAATGGCTATTTCGCCGCGGTTTGCGATGAGGAGTTTTTGTATCATTGAATCGTTTCCTTGAGGCAAAAAAATAGATTTTAGTTGATGGAGAGTAGCTTAACTAAGGCCCTGTACTCCAAAATTTCAGTCAGATGACTTATCTCGTCGAGTCCTGCTAATCAGACAATCCTATCACGAAGCTAAAACGTCGGCCCTAAGTGGTATAAGTGCTATTTATCAGTTAATGATTCTGTCAATGATCTTGTACGCAGAGAATTCCTGTAGTACAAGAATCAATGATTGATCGTTAAACCCAATTCGAAAGGAGCGCAGGAAAGTGGCTATACTATTGACGCAGATCTGCCTGGTTGTAGAGAAATTACAGCCTGTCCTGAAGGTTTTGATAGATATTCTAGGCATTAGCCCTTGCGACATTGATCCGGGGTAGGGGCTTTTTCGCTGGAGAATACGCTAATGCCTGTAGGCAAAAACTTCCTGGAGGTGGTTGCGCCAATACGGGAAGGTACAGCGGGTGGTCGCGATCTCAAACGCCGAGGTGGTGACGGCGTTTATATGGTGATTACCCAGGTTGATAGCAAAACAACGTAATTGCTATGTTTCCGATGACGTTGTCCTGATTTGTGGTACGCGTTTCTATACGAGGTGACCTGCCTTGTCTATGGCTGCGTTAAGTGCATGTTTTAGCCAAAACCAGGCAATGACGCCAAGTATCGAAATTGTGCCGGCTGCGGCAAGAAATATACCGGTATATCCCCAAAGATAATTACCAAGTATCGCAAGAGGTATCTGTATCACGATCATTTGCAAAATGGTTAGTATCAGGGGTGGCATGGGTTGGCCGAGTGCGTTGAAGCAGGAAGATGAGTTCATCAGTATCCCCATTAAGCCAATGCATAGAGGCACGATATGAAGATAGGTGACGGCGGCATCAATGACACCCTGATCTTCATTTATCAATGAGATAATTGGTCTTGCGAGAAAAAACAACGCTGTGTATGCAACTATTCCCCAGATAATTGCGGCTCCGTTGGCGATGTTTATGCCGTTTGTAACGCGCTCGTAGAGTCCAGCGCCCCAGTTTTGACCGATAAACGGGGCGATACTCATCGACTGGGAAACAATGACAATTACAGCCACTGACTCTATTCGGGAAGCGACCCCAAAACCTGCCACCACGACAGAGCCATGTCCGGCTAACAGTCGTGTGATGATACTCATGGACAGAGGTTGAATCATGTTGCTGGCCATGGCGGGTAATCCAACATGCAGAATTGCTCGACAGGATGAAAAGAACCCGGTCAATTTAAATACCAGCAGTTTGTCTTTGATCAAAATAACGTAGCTGTACATCAAAAAGCTTACTGAGCGTGCCAGCACGAATCCAATAGCTGCGCCCGCAAGCCCCATTTTCGGTGCACCAAAATATCCGAAAATAAATATCGGACTAATCACAACGTGTAAGAGTGACCCGATGGTCATGAGGTACCCCGGCGTTACAGCATCGCCCGCCGCTCTCATCAATGTTGAGCCCACCATGGCAATGGTGAAAAAAGGTAAGCCGTAAATCCAGATATGGATGTACTCAATAGCCAGAAGCAAAACCGTATTATCCGCCCCCAATAACCTGAAAAACACATCGACATAGTGATAAGCGGCAATACAGGCGATGAGCACTAACCCACTAACGAGTAAAATACAGTGGGTAATTAACAACTTCCCCCGTTCTCTGTCGCCGGCGCCAAGGGTGCGCGCCACCACTGAAGAAGCCCCTACGGCCAAACCCATTGATATACCCTGAAAAAGCATGATTAGTGGAAACGTGAAGCTCAGGGCTGCGAGCGCTTGGGTGCCGACGCGACCGATGTATATCGCTTCAATGAGGTTTGCACCCATAACAGAGATGAGTCCTACCATCATGAAGCCCGTTAGGCGCATTAAGTGGACAGGTACGACACCGGTCGTGAAATCGCGTTTGTTAACGGGTGGCGGCCTCCCGTTGTTGCTTTCGAGGGTGAGTTTCAAACATCAACCTTGTTAATCTTAGGTAAAGCCTGATCCGAGGCTAGCATTTTATCCTGCCCCGTCGATTGACTCGTCCCTAGCAAGCGCCCCACAAATGACTTCAGGTCTTCAAGTATTAAGTAACCCGAAGGTACAACTAACAGTGTGACAAACGTTGCGAATAACACACCAAAAGCGAGAGAGGTTGCCATCGGGACCAAAAACTGGGCTTGCACGCTCTTGTTGAACATCAAGGGCGTAAGTCCGACAAAGGTCGTCATGGATGTAAGCACAATCGGGCGGCAACGGGAAACCGCTGCTTCTGCCGCTGCGTGACGCATATCCATGCCCGATGCCACTCTTCGGTTGACATTGTGTACTAGGATAAGGCTCGAGTTAACGACAACACCTGACGCGGCGATGAAACCCATCACCGACATCATGGCTAGACCGGCAACCATATCAAAGGCTTTCATAATCTGGTGACCCCAAATGGCTCCCACAAACGCGAAAGGGATTACGCTCATAATGATCAGGGGTTGAGCATATGAGCGTAGCGGGATTGCCAAGAGTGCATATATAATAAATAGGGCGATACCAAACATGGGTAAAAGACTTTCAGCTGCCTCTGATTGCTCCCTCTGTTCACCTTCGAGGCTGTAGGTGACACGGGGATAGTCTCTAAGGATATTCTGTATCTTGCCCGCGCCGAAATCAGCGATGACTTCGTTTGCTGTTATCTGTGTGCGATCAACATCTGCGGTGACATTGACGACCCTTTGACGCTCCGAGCGATTAATTGAAGAAAACCCTCGTCCTAGCTCAGCGGAAGCAACCTTGGCAAATGGTACTTCCGAGCCTTCGGGTGTTCTGATTCGCATCTGGTTTAGTGAACTGAGTGTCTTGCGCTCTGCTTCGGTGTATCGCACCATGACGCGAACGTCGTCTCTACCTCGCTGGATGCGTTGAATTTCTTCTCCATAAAAAGCCTGACGAACCTGCCTGGCTAAGTCAGCCAAAGAAAGCCCTAGCGCTTCGCCAGAAGGAGATATATCAAGTTTTACCTCCTGCTTCCCTGCTCTGAAGCTATCGGTGATATCAATAACACCAGGATATTGTGCTAACCTCAGTCTGATTTTTTCCGCAACTGTTCTCAGGTCTTCGACATTGTCACCAGCCAGTTGAATGTCGATTGCGTTCCCGACAGTGAACAGGGAAGTATTGAATTTAAGTTCAACAGCATCGGGGATAGCACCTGTTAAGTTGCGCCAGCGGTTAGCAACCTCACGCGTTTTCACAGCACGTTTTTCGCTGGGTACCAGTTGCAACGTGACTTCTCCAACATGCCCACCGCCAGTCGACGCTGACTGAGTGTTTGGAGGACCACCGCCACCAGCGCTGCTTGGCTGGTTCCCGACAGCAGCGAGTATGTGGGTGACAGGTGGGGCGTCTGGGTATTCCTCGGTAAGTTCCCGTTCAAGTTGTTGTGCGGCGCCTTCAAGCTTCAGAATGACTTCTTGCGTCACTTCGGCGGGTGTACCCAGTGGCATAGTGAGTTTTGCGATGGCTTGATCTGATTCAAGGGGTGGAAAGAACGAGAAGGGCAGGCGTCCGCTTGCGACAATACCAATGCTTGACATAAGTGCCACGAAGGCAATGGCGACAGTGAGGTATCTTGCTGCGACAACCCGGATGACAACTAATCGAAATTGTTTGTAAATAAGATGCTCGATACGTTGTGAAAATCTACTCTGAGTTTCAATGAGTCGCTGGGAGAGTCGACCCCAGATGCCCGCAGCATATAGCGCATAGATGAGCGTAAAGGCGCCAATTACAAAACCGACGTAACTTCGGAGATCATTGGAGAACCCGAGGGCAGCAATTGCCACGATGGGGATCATTAACATACCTATTTCACCGGCGGCAGATTGGATGTTTCGGTGTCCGAGGTGAGCGGGTAAAACGAGTTGGGATTCAATTAACGAGAAGGTCAGACAAGACATCACCACTGTGGCGATTACGCCAAATATCTGACCCATTGAGCCAGGTCCTAATAATAAGGGCATGAAAGCGGTCATTGTGGTTAAAACACCAAATATGACAGGGACGGAGACCTGTTGAGTGCCGGTCACTGCGCCCTCGAGCAACTTGCCTGACTTCTTTTGTTCCGAATAGACATTTTCCCCCACGACAATGGCGTCATCGACAAGAATACCCAGTACCAGTATGAAACCAAAAAGCGATATCCCGTCAATTGATAGGCCCAACACTGATATCAGGAACAACGCGCCGAGAAATGCCACGGGAACACCGACACTGACCCAAAATGCGAGCCGGGGCCGGAGGAACAACGCCAGCAGAATCAGGACCATGAGGAAGCCTTGACGAGCGCTGTTAAGTAATGTGTCCAAGCGTCCTCGAAGCAGCTGTGAACCATCATTCCAGACCGTGAGTTTGACGCCTTCGGGCAGTCTCGCGGGTGCCGCTTCGAGATAGGCGGTCACCGCAGCGGTGATGTCGAGAATATCCTGATTACCCACGCGAGAAACCCGAACAAGGGCCGCCGGTTTGCCATCGAACCTTAGCGACTGATCCGTGTCTTCGAAGCCATCAATGACCGTTGCAACGTCGCTTAAATAAACGCGAGTGCCGTCTGCGCGAGTTAGCAGCACTAACTGCTCAAAATCAGTCCCCCAGTAGACCTGACCCTGGGTGCGGAGCAAAATCTCACCGCCTTCAGTTTTAATTGATCCCCCGGGTAGATCTAGAGAACGCGCGCGAACAATTTGTGCAACTTGCTGAAAGGACAAGCCATTTCGTTGCAGGGATGCTTCAGATACTTCGATAGAAATTTCGTAGGGGCGCGTGTTTTGCAAAGAAACCTGGGTGACGCCGGGTAGGGCGGCAATTTCATCTCTGACCTGCTGGCCTAATACCTTGAGCATTTTTTCGTCATTGGGGCCGGTGATTGATAATTCCATAACAGGTCTGACCGGTGATAAAAGGCTGATCACGGGTTTTTCTGTTTCCACCGGAAATGTAATAATCGCGTCAATGCGGCTTTTGACTTCGTCTAGTGCGAGAGAACTGTCGGCATCTTCAAACAATTCTATGGTTACTCTGCAAGCTCCTTCATACGCCCCTGAGGAAATTTTTTCGATGCCATCGATGCCTTCGAGTTCCTCCTCGATCCTGATACAGACGCCCTGCTCAACTTCTTCCGGCGCAGCACCTAGGTAAGCGACGGTGACATTAATTATTGGGACGTCAATGTCGGGAAAGGACTTTTGCGGCATATTGGGAATGGCAACGAGTCCGCTCAGAACAATGAGCACTAACAGCAGGTTCGCTGCAATATGATTGTTGGCAAACCACGCGATTGCACTTTTCATCGTTTTGCAACACCGGTGGTGTCTGGGATTCTTACACGCATACCATCAATAGCGGCATCAAGAGGAGAGATGCAAACTAATTCGCCAGGTACCAATCCTGCCTGAATAAAAACTTCCTCTTCAACAATTCTTAGTACATCAACCTCCCGGAATCTGAGTTTTCCCGCGCTATCAACGATATAAACCTGATTCTCGGAACGTAAGGCTACTCTTGGCAAGACTACAATATTATCAAACATCGCTCCGTGTATTTCTGCATCTACAAACAAACCGACCGCTAAGGGCGGTCTGTCGCCCATTTGTTCGTATGGGTTTTCGACCTGGGCGATCACGTTCAGCATGCGGGTGTTTGGATCCAGTTCGCCCTCTGTTCTGGTGATTTCTCCCTGCCAGGCATGTTCTGCTCCCGCGAAATCTGCCTTCAGCGTCACCGTGACAGGCGTGTTTTCAGTGATGCCGTCGGCGGAAAGCGAAAGGTCAATAAATGCCAGTTCTTCGTCGTTAATGGGCAGTCGGACTTCCGATAGATCGGTTGCATAAATCATCGCGATGGCTGAACCACGATTAACAAATTGCCCCACATCTACCTTCTCGGATCTGACTCTGCCATCGTAGGGCGCGCGGATTTCAGTTCTTAGCAGGTCACGTTCTGCCCGAGACAGTCTGGCTTTAACTTCCCTGACGCTGGCCTTGGCAATTGACAACCGGTTGGCAGCGTCATCTTTTTGTGCATCACTGGTGAGGTTTCTTCTGGCGAGATCGAGTTGCCGTTTGTGTGCCTTTTGCGCGTTGTCCAGTTCGCTCTCGGATCTGGCTAGCGAGGCTTTCGCTTGTTCAAGTGCTTCAGCGTAGTCCAACGGGTCGATAGACAAAAGCACGTCGTTTTGATTAAAAAAGCCACCGGACACCATCGCCTCAGAGATAGAAGTGATACGACCGGAAACTTCCGGAATTAATTCGCTTTCCGTCCTTGGCTCTACTGTGCCGTGAGTTGTCGTTGTCATTTGCAGTCTTATTGGCTCGGCCGTTGTGACACGTACCAGCGGTGCTAGCGACACAACAGCTTTAGGTTCCAGTTTAGGCCCGGTTGCGATTAGGGCCACGGCCAGACCGAACCCTGTGATGATGATGATTAGGGGTAAAACAACTCGCTTCACTCTGATGTTCCTTGACTGTGTATATTGGTTGGGGACTCCGTTTCTAAACCAGCAACGCCGAAATTAACTAACGCGTTGATTTTCTGTGATCTTGTATTGTCATCCTCTGCGGTGGTTAATGGACCAAACAGCCCGACCAGATGCAACATGCTACCGATGACAAAATAAAAGCGAAGAGAGATTTCTTCCTCTTCCACTTGGGGTATGGCGCGCGTTAGAGCGGCGATAAAACGAGATGAGACCTCGCTGAATTCCGCTTGAACAATCGCTCTAAGATTCTCATCAGGTTCGCTGGTCACTCGATTCATTACCGCAGGCAAACGTTCTGGCAAGTTGTTGCTCGCTAAAGGATCGAGGAGTGCTTTTAGTATTTCCCGGGTCGAAATATGACTTTGTTGCGCTTCAAGCATATCCAGCGATGCTAGGCGTTGTTCATTGATGGGTCTGGCGCACCTATGGATCACGGCTGCGAATAAACCTTCTTTGCCGCCAAAGTGATAATTGGTTGCAGCTAGGTTGACATTGGCGTTGGAAGCGATTGCTCTGAGAGAGGTGCCACCACAACCTTTCTCAATGAGTAACTGCTCCGCTGCATCAAGGATTTTTTCTCGCGTGCTGGCAGAGGCTGTTTTGGACGATTCTGGAGCTGGCATTAGGATGTCAATCAAACGTTTGTTTGAATTATGCTGTTTGATTGAAAAATTAGCAACCGGGCGTGTCATCAAAATAGCTGACCAGGCTGACGCTTATGTCTCCTCTAAATGTCGATTATTTTTACAGTTTGGCAGGTTAGTCATTTCCAAATGTTTCTCGATCGCTGCAACTGCATGAAAATTATGACTAAAATTTGGCAACTGCGCTGTTGGCTCAGAAATTGCCTCGCAATTTGCAACGGAAACAACAGGAACAAATCATGCGAAACGCAATGTTATTGACCGCTCTGATCGTGCTAGGGATGTTTTACACCACTAGTAGCCGTGCGACATTAATAGAAACAACCGCAATCACGGCCAGCACGACCCTGGGACAGTTCGCACTGGCCCCTTACCTGACTATCGATAAACTGAACGATGGCGTTATCAGTGATAGCCACCCTTATAATGGGTATGCCAGCGGATTTGCTGATACCTCTGGATTGATTACCTTGTCACTTGATCAGCCCTATGATTTAACGAGTTTCTCGTTGTGGAATGACATTAATGTAAATAACGAGGGTGTGCGCACTTTCTCACTTAATTTTATTGATTCAGAAGGGTTTAGTTTGGGTACCGCAGGTGTATTGAACGCAGTGTCGCAGTTTGAAGCGCAAGTATATGATTTTGGGCAGACTTTTGTTGGCGTCAAAACAGTCGAATTTAATGTTTTGAGTTCATCGTTACAAATTGAGATCCGGGAGCTAGCGTTCAACGGTAGTGCAACGTTCGCAGTTCCGGAGCCGGGTACGCTGCTCATGTTTTGTGGGGGGATGCTGGGTTTGGTTAGATTTACCCGCAGGCGATTATAAAGCACTTGGCAGAGAGGCAATTCAGCGATTGCCTCTTTGCCACACACTTGTCTATCGGCTTTTAAGCTTCATGAAACATCGATGTCCTGCCGCCATCAATGACCAGATCGTGACTGTTTACAAACCGTCCCTCGTCGCTTGCAAGATAGAGCGCGCCCTCGGCGATGTCTCTAGGCAAACCTGATTTTTGCATCGGCGTGGCTCTGGCAAGGTTTCCCTTGAGCTTTTGCATTTTTGCCGCATTTTGTTCGTCACTTAGGGTGTTCGCCCTAGCCGAGCCGCCATAGAAAATGGGTGTCGCGATAGCACCGGGAGAGATACAGTTCACGCGTATTCCATCGCCACCGAGACGAACCCCAGCGAGTTTGGAGTAGTGCGTTAGGGCCGCTTTAGCCGCAGAGTAAAGTAGGGCACCCTGATTGTCGCGAATGGCGGCGATACTTGAATTATTAATAATGCTGCCACCGCCTCGTGCCTGCAGATGGGGCACAACATGTTTAATGCCGAGTACTGCACTACTAAATAACAATTGCATCGCGTAATGAATGGTGTCTTCATCGACGTTGGTGATATCCCCAGCGGTAGGTCCACCGGCATTGTTGAATAGTACGTCTATGCCGCCAAATTCAGATGCGGCAAAGTCGATTGTTCGCTTGATGTCTGAATCATTCATGATGTTTGCCGCAACGAATTTGCAGCTACTGCCAAGGCGCTCGGCGATCGCGCTGCCTTTTTCTTCTGATCTCCCGCATATCACCACCTGTGCACCCTCCGCTACAAATAGCTCAGCAGTGACCTCGCCAATACCACTTGTTCCGCCGGTAATGACAGCGACCTTGTTTTTCAATCTTCCAGCCATATTTTGCCTCATTAATTAGCTCTATATTTAGGTCAGTAAAGGGTACCGGGTTGTGCAATTTTGCACCATCTGTGTTGACCCATATTCTATTAAAATTGATGCGCTAACATATCGGCGGACGATCACTGCGACATTGCTAAGGCTTATGGAAGTCGATCAGTCGACTGTTTTGCTTTTTTTGTTATTCACTCGAGACCTGTTGGGTTTGGGATCGAGGTAAAAAAAATGAAATCGCCATCGCTATGACCAATAATCCGGAGGCCCACCAGAGGCACCCTGTGATGCCTTGCGACTGGTATATTAAGCCGGAGAGTATCGTGCCAAGCAATCGCCCAGCTGCATTGGACATGTAGTAAAAACCAACGTCCATTGAAACTCTATCATGGTCGGAATAGGCGAGGATCAGGTAAGAGTGAATGGATGAGTTAATGGCAAAAATTACGCCGAAGAGAAACAGTCCACCAAGAAGTACGGTCTCTTTTTGCCAATCGAGACCAAGACCAATCGCGATGAGTGCCGGAATGCCTGTAAGGCAAGCGACCCAAAAGAAGGCAGCCAATCCTGTAGGGCTTGATTGTGCGCTGCTATAGCCGAGAAATTGTGGTGAAAGAGATTGGATCACACCATAGCCTATGATCCAGAAGGCAATTACGCTGCCGACAGCCGTGAATGAGAAGCCCAGCTCAGCGTACATGAAAACGGGTAATGCAACGACGAACCAGACATCCCGTGATGCAAATAGGAAGAATCGTGCTGCAGCTAGCCAATTAATCGCTGGCGTGCTTGAAAATACCTGACTGAACTTTGGCTTGTTACTCAGCTTGCCAACTCCGGCGGGTAAGCTAATCATTGTGGCGGTGAGTACCACTGATAATAAACCGGCAAGACAAAGCAGCGCGCCACGAAACCCCAACCATTCCAGTAATCCCGCGCCAACAAAAAATCCCGCGCCCTTGAGCGCGTTTTTTGACCCGGTGAGCGCGGAAACCATTTTGAATAACCGGGAACCATCACCGCTATTTGCTAACAGTTTGACGCTGGCTTTGGCCGACATCTTGTTCAAGTCTTTTGCGATACCGGACAGTGCCTGCGCCGCCATTACATAGGGTACGGAAAGCCAAACCTCGGAAATAGTCAGCATAAGAAGTGCAACTATCTGCAAGCCCATGCCTATATGCATTGTTTTGTTGAGCCCGATACGGGCTCCCAGCCAGCCTCCAACAAGGTTCGTGACAATCCCAAAGAATTCATAAAACAAGAACAACATAGCGACTTCGAGCGGCGAATAACCCAACAGATGAAAGTAGAGTACAACCAACATTCGAATGGCACCGTCAGTCACGGTAAATGCCCAATAGCCGCTGGTAACTATGGCGTAGTGACGCAGTTCAGTTGTCATGACAGTTACAGATCTTTAGCCAGCATCTCGAGAATATCCGCCATGCGGCATACATAACCCCATTCATTGTCATACCAGGCGAAGACTTTGACCTGAGTTTCATTTACAACCATCGTCGAAAGCGCATCGATAATGGTTGATCTCGAGTCATTGACGTAGTCGACTGAAACTAGGGGTCTTTCTTCGTAACCCAGAATGCCTGCGAGTTCATTGGAGGCAGCAGCGTTAAAGTAGCGATTAACCTCCTCAACGGTGACGGGGCGCGCTGCCTCGAAGACAAAGTCGGTTAGCGAGGCGTTGAGCAAAGGCACGCGGACGGCATGTCCGTTCAACCTGCCCTCAAGCTCTGGAAATATTTTTGTGATGGCTTTGGCGGAGCCAGTTGTTGTGGGTATGAGGGAATGACCTGCCGCGCGCGCCCTGCGCAAGTCGGGGTGAGCCGTGTCGACGATGCGCTGGGTATTGGTGAGATCGTGGATAGTGGTCATCGAGCCGTGTTTGATACCAATTTGTTCGTGCATCACTTTAATAATTGGTGCGAGACAATTGGTGGTGCATGAAGCGGCGGTAACCAGATTGTTTTTTGTTGAATCGTAGTCTTGGTGGTTGATGCCGTAGACGATATTTAATGCGCCTTCGGTGGGTGCCGCCACGAGCACTTTTTTCACGCCCTGATCAAAATACTGTTGAAGTTGGTCGGGTTGTTTGTGATGTTTACCCGTTGCCTCTATCACGATGTCGCAGTTTTTCCAATCGGTATGTGCGATGACACTATCGCTGCTGTGACTAATCACCGTATCCGCAATTTGCATTTTGCTGGTATTGCCTTCACAGGCAATCGGCCAGGTACCGTGAATCGAATCAAACTTCAGAAGATGCGCTGATGTTGTTCCATTGCAGGCATGATCGTTTACATGGCTAAATTTTATATGCTTGCTGTCCCAGGCTGCGCGCGTGACTAACCTGCCCATCCGGCCGAACCCATTGATACCAACTGAAACACTCATTGAGGCGTCCTGTCTTCAAATTGATTGAAAAATTCGACCGCTAGTTTGACAGGCGGGCCTTGCGATATCCATTGCTACAGGTTTGATACTTATTCTGGATACAGATACTCGATTTTATCGTTCACGAATGTATATCTGGGATGTTTATACCAGCCATAAAGCAGCGATTTTCGTGGTTCTTTGTGAATTTTGGTGCGAAAAACTTTCAGTTCGCCGTCCGTTTCCCGGAGCCAAAAATCAACATCATAGATTTTTTTTGGGTCTCCGACGGCGTGGAAGTCGGTACAAGCAAAGTAAACTTCACCATCAATCTCGCGGACTGGGTCATGTACCTTTATGAATTTCAGGGTGAGGTCTTCGTTGGTTACATCGTCCCGTATATGAAAAATGTCGGCATCGTCGACAACATCAGCCACGTGTTTATTCATGGCGGCCTTGATGTCTTCCACGTAATACTGCGTAGGTGTACTATTCGGCTCGATTGAGTCGGCAGCAACAGTTGAAATCAATGTGCTGATCATGAGTAGGGTAAACCCCAGTTGCCGGCAGCTGAGGTTACAGGGTCTAGCGATCACAGGGATAGTGCCTGAGAGCGACTACTATTGGTTCTTCGCCGCTTTACCTGCATGTTCTTTCGACTTTGCCTTGCCACCCGCATGTTCTTTCGACTTTGCCTTGTTACCAGCGTGTTCTTTCGACTTAGCCTTGCCACCCGCATGTTCTTTCGACTTTGCCTTGTTACCAGCGTGTTCTTTCGACTTTGCCTTGCCACCAGCGTGTTCTTTCGACTTTGCCTTGTCACCCGCATGTTCTCTCGACATTGCTTTATCGCCAGCATGTTCTTTGGGTTTGGCAGCATCCCCTGCGTGCTCCGCTGCGACTGTCATCCAAGGTATAAAGATTAGTATTAGGGCTAATTTCTTCATGATTCCTCCGGTTTCGGTAGATCTAAGTTACGCCTTTTAATGGGTTCTAGCAACAATTCCAAGGCGGACAACACGACATCGCGTCCCTCCGGCAGTCCAATTTCTTTACGCATTAACTTAGTTGCGCTTAGGTGTGCCGCTTTAGTGCCGAACAAACCATCCCAAAAGCTAAATATGGTGGAGTAATTCCGGTCACCATACGCCCTTTCGACGAGATGATGCAGCGCGTGGAAGCGTGGTGTGACAATGACTTTTGAAAGATGTCGCTCAATGCTTTCTGGCATATCGATATTGCTATGGTGAAATTGGGCGCAAATACTCACGCTGATTTCAAACAAAAACCATGCGAACGCAGAAGGCCCCCAGATCACCACCCAGATTGCTTTTACTAGCGATGAAATGAGAAGTTCACCGGGATGAAAGCGGAGCGCAGTGAACACGTCGAGATCATTATCTGAATGGTGGGCTTTATGAAATCGCCAAAGAATCGGTATCCGGTGGTTTGCCCGATGCCAAAAGTAATCAAACGCGTCGAGGACAATAACCGAGAGAATGAACTCCTGCCAGCCAACTAAACCAAGCCATCGCGCCACTCCCCAGCCCATTTGTTCAACATAAACGATCCACATGAGCAGAGGAACGTAGACAAGCAGTCTGACGCAAACCGTATTCATGATGGCGATGCCTGCATGTAGCGTGGCTCTGCGATAGCGTGGCAATGTGCTCGCCCTAGCTGAGAACAACTGTTCAACTGTCAGAAAAATGAAAAACCCTGAAAGAAAAACGATTAGGCGTCCGGTGTCCAGATCAATATTCATCGTCGCTTGGGCTTTGGTTGGCTAAGATGAATCATAACTGGCTGGATTGATTTCGTGAAACAAACTTTGCACCAGCATCCATAATTTGAACTGATTTGGGCATCTTTTAGGCCAGTTCAGCCTTGAGTCTTGGTACAACTTGAGTAAAAAGCCGTTCGAGACTGTCGCCCATCTGGTCTGCCCTGAGTCCCGGCGGCACGGCCATGGTAACAATATCCGTTATGCCAAACTCATGAATAAATGCCTTGAGTTCATCGACACAATGATTCACATCACCGACAATCCAAGTCTGAGGTACAGGTTCTCCACTTTCCCCAAATCCTTCACCGCTTTCTTTGAAAAAGCGGTTATACAATTCCATTCGGTATTTTTCTGCAGCTCGCACAACTGGCCAATCTGCAGATTTATCATCCGTAACAAGAATGCTTCGAATAATACCTACACGCTTGTCCGCGGTCCTACGCCCACTTTTGTTTAACGAGTCAACCCATGGATCGAATGATCTTTTGCGTAACCCCTGTGGCAAGAAGTTTGTATCGTAGTGTGCTGCCCGGCGCGCACCTGCTTCAGACATGGCCGCAATCCAGAGCGGGGGACCGCCGGGTTGAACGTAACCCGGTGTTATTTTGATATCTTCAAAATGGTATCGTTTGCCTGTATAACTAAATTTTTCACCAGTGAAACAGCGTTGTAGAACTTCAATGCCCTCGTTCATCAGTGACACACGTCTCGAGGCCGGAAATCCAAAACCCCGAAACTCGTGGGGTGCATATCCCATCCCTAAGCCCAGCTCGACCCGACCATTGCTAATGTTGTCGAGCACGGCAAGATCCTCTGCAAGTCTAACAGGGTGGTTGAAGGGCATCAGGCAAATATCGGTGCCAAAGCACACATGGTTTGTTACCGCTGCCATTGCACCGGCGACCGGGACCCAACTTGGCAGATACCCGTCTTCAACAAAGTGATGCTCGGTAAACCATACTAGGTCAGCACCGATTTGATCTAGCCACTTGACCTGTTCCATGATCTCGGCATAGAGAGATGCGTCGCTGACGCCTGAGTCTGGCGGATTGCGGAAGTCGTAACTTACGCCGATTCGAAGATTTGGCATATTGCTCCTCACTTTTCTCGTCTGATCTTACATCGCATTTGAGATGTATTTCTATCTTGTTGAACAATCAAAATCATATAGTTGGTATGAGTATTGCTAAATGAATGGTAGCTGACACTTAAACCAAGTTAACAACAGGAAAGAACATGATAAGCCTCGCTCGTACAATCGTCGCATCAGCTTTATTACTAGT
>CAXRCG010000215.1:0-6242 GCA_964228885.1 Pseudomonadales bacterium
ACGAGACCTGTTACCGTCACCAAGTATTCAAGACAACCGAGTGTTTTGTGACAGAAACAGGTTTGAAGCAGGAGCAATACACGATTGCCTTTCAATCTCGGCTTGGCCGCGCACGCTGGCTCGAACCGAGCACGAACGATACTTTGATCGAACTGGCAAATGCCGGCGTGAAAAATTTGTTGGTACTGTGTCCAGCATTTGTGAGTGATTGTTTGGAAACCTTGGAAGAGATCGAACTTCAAGGAACAGAAACCTTCAAGTCACACGGCGGTGAATCTCTCACTTTGGTTCCCTGCTTGAACGACAATCCAGTCTGGGTTGGCAAGCTGACTGATCTTATTGCAAGTAGCCGCTAGACTACTTGCCCTTGAATACAGGCTTGCGCTTATTGAGAAACGCATCTATTCCTTCATTTTTGTCTTCCGTCTGCAATAAAGCGCCTTGACCCATTTTCTCCATCGTCAAAGCCGCTTCTTTGCTACCCTCCATGCCCTTGTGAACCATCAGTTTCATAAACTGAGGCACAAATGGCGCAAAAGTTGCCAGATGCGCTGCACGTCGCTCGAGCTCGGCCATCAAGTTGTCGGTTTCAGTCACACAGGTGACTAGGCCAATCTGCAGTGCTTGCTCTGCGCTGATGGGCTCACCCATCAACATCATTTCCATTGCCCAGCCGCGCCCAACAATCCTTGGCAGTCGCACTGTAGCCCCGCCACCAGGAATAATGCCGAGCTTTCCTTCTGGTGTACCAAAACGACTGCCTTTTGCACAAATACGCATATCGCAACCTAGTGCGATTTCGAGACCACCCCCCATGCAGATCCCGTCTATCGCTGCAATGGTAGATTTAGGCAACTCTTCAAGTTGCTGAGCCAACCCCTGGACTATGGGTTCCAGCGATTTTTTTAGATCACGATGCATGACCTCATTCAGGTCGGAACCAGAAGCAAATGATCGGCCTCCAGCCCCAGTAATTGCAACGACGCGCACCGCCTCATCAGCCGCAGCAAGATCTACGGCTGTCTGCAGTTCACTCAGGGTCTGCAGAGAAATAGCATTGTGTTTTTCAGGACGATTGATCGTAATTAATGCCAGTGTTTGTTTGACTTCGTAGACAATAAAGTCAAACACGGCAGAAGCGTTATGGGGTGCATCGGATGTACTGCTATCTGGGTTCATTTTAATGTTCGTCAGGAAAGGAGGGCGACAGGCTACTGACACTTTCACAGAGATTCAAGTCCGCTGTTGTCTAATCAATCATCAGTATTCACAGCTCTGATCTTCAGGTATGTCGTATCTTGTCTCTGCGTGAGCCCTATTCCGACCCCGGCCAATCCAACAATTCATCTACCCATCAATTGTTCGCTCGAGACTTTCGACTACTGCGGCTTGATTTTTTCGAAGATTCTCGCCGGTTAATCGCAATATATGTCTGTGTACCTTCTTTCAGCATGCCATGACTCATAGGCACAAAAACTAATGTCGTTTCCTCATTACCATGACGAACCACAAAATATTCGACCCTCACTGTATTCAATCCATCATATACACTACGTACGCTGCGATAACATCGCCTCTCAATACCAATTCTTGTTAATTTACACCTGCAATGGCTTAATAGCGTCCCTTAGACCGACCGCAACCAATAGATCTGCAAATTGTTTTTAAAACAACTATCTCGCAATATCAGGAAAAGATGTCCGTTCGGCAACTTTCTGCTAACGGCCTTATTTCTGTTACCACATGTTGGCAGCGCTCAGGCCCAATCAGCGACGTCTGAGCAGCAACCCAACCTCAGCACGATAGCCTTACCGAAACAGGGCATGCCAGCCGGCTTGATACACGATGACCAAAACTCACCCTATCTGTTCTGGGCTGAATTGGGTGCAGGCATATTACATTTGCTTGAGAGAACAGAAACTGGAGGCTATCTCACCCGAAACTCAGTTCCCATTTCGATCGGCAAGGCAGGTTTCGGTAAAGAGGTTGAGGGGGACCTGAAAACACCTGTGGGAATCTACAAAATCACATCTTTTTTAACCGACGATCAGCTAACAGATAAATATGGAACCGGGGCATATCCCCTGAACTATCCCAACAACTGGGATCGGGTAAAGCAACGCACAGGGCACGGAATCTGGTTACATGGGCTACCTAAAGGTGTGATCGAGCGACCTTTATTAGACAGCGACGGCTGTGTCGTCGTGTCCAACCCGGCACTCGAGAATTTCAAGGCATACATCAGGACCGGAGAAAGTACTTTTATACTTTCAGAGAAACTGGAGTGGCTACCACAGAACGCGCAACAACCTTCCGACGATTTAATTTCGGTGCTCAAAGAGTGGCGAAGAGACTGGTCAGCTAACAACAATGACGCATACCTCAATCATTACCATCCGAATTTCACCGATGCTAAGCGGAACCTTCAACAGTGGAAGGCCTATAAAACGCGGATAAATAAATCAAAGCGAAACATCAGCGTGCAGCTTAGCCAGGTAAGCATCATTGCCTATCCAGGGGAAGAAAACCTTGTTTCAAGTCGGTTCTATCAGGACTACAAAAGCAGTAACTTTAGCTGGCGCGGATGGAAACAACTTTTATGGCGACGCCTCGATAACGGTGAGTGGAAAATAATCTTCGAAGGAAACAGTTGATCCGCATGCATACGACTAAAAAATTCTGCTGGTACAGCATCAGGGCTTTTATGCTGGCAACGCTAGTTTCCTGCTCGTCAACACCAGAGCAAGAAAGTAGTCCGGTTGAGATAAAACCTGCACCACAACCTAGGGTACCTATCAACATGAGTACCCAACAACTCTCAAAGCCGGCGCCAGAAGCGCCGCTAGAGATTCGTGCTGTTGATGTCCCTAAAAAAAATCCGGCACAAACAGACGAGGCGCCTAATGCTCCAGCACAAACAGACGAGGCGCCTAATGCGTTGATCACACTCTGTGAAGAACTAGGCTCTAAACTAGGGAGCGTTAGTGTTGACGACTGCCTGCAGCAACAACTGATCCACTCTAATCTCAGCGTCGAAGGAAGGTCACTGGCATATCGAGACTTTCTACCACTGACCGGTAAACCATCACTCGGGCGAGTACTCGTTATCGGTGGTATTCATGGCGATGAGTATTCTTCGGTTTCCATTTTGTTTAAATGGATGCAGATATTGGACGTCCAGCATGCAGGTCTATTTCACTGGCGATTTATTCCCACTATGAACCCTGATGGCCTGCTACGGAAAAAATCTCAGCGACAAAACCATAACGGTGTTGATTTGAACAGAAATTTTCCTACAGCGGATTGGGAAGAATATGCAGTTGCACATTGGCGTAGCAAAACGCATAGCAATCCTCGCCGCTATCCAGGCCCAGCACCCGCGAGTGAACCAGAGACTCAATGGTTGGTTGATCAAATTGAGGCCTTCAAACCCGATGTCATCATTTCAATGCATGCACCCTACCATCTAGTTGACTACGATGGCCCACTCACAGCACCAAACAAGCTTGGGGGTTTATATTTGCGTGATCTTGGGGTATTCCCCGGCTCAATGGGCAACTACGCCGGGCTCGACCTCGATCTACCCATTGTCACCGTTGAGCTAAAATCTGCCGGCATTATGCCCTCGAGACAGGAGGTCGACACGATCTGGTCTGACCTGGTTCGCTGGTTGAGAGGTCAACTATCGACGCAAATCTCTGAGAGCGAGTCCAGCGATCATGTTTCCGAATCGACCTTCGGTCAATAAACCTGAACGTTCAAAGATCTTTTTTTGGGTAATGGCAGTTGTTGGCTATCGATTATTCTCGCCGGGGTGAATGTTTGCAGAGGTTGGCTGCTACGAATCTGTTCTAACCAGATGACCCCGTCATACGGTTCACTATTCCCTCTTGTACCTAAAACGTCCAGATCACCGTCCTTATCCAGATCTCTGAACAACCACTTGTCGTACATTCCTCGTTTTGGTCGTGCAATGTCGTGCGCCTCCCAGTCACCTTCACTCGCGTTTTTACCATTCTTGTTTTCGCTAGGGCCCGGATTTTCAAACCACATGATTCTACCGACAGGATCATCCGCTGACACTAAAGGACCATCACTGTCTCTTGCACCTCGACTGTAGGCACCAGCAAATATATCAACGTCAGCATCACCATCAATGTCACCAAACCTGACACTCACGAGCTGGTCAGGACTCGCCTTGCCAATCACCGAGAACCCCCAGTCATCACCAGGGTCTTCCGGTTGAGTCAACAGCACCAGCCAACCCGGCCATGCAGTAGAGAGTATATCCAACCGGCCATCTTCATTGAGATCAGCGTAATCCATGTTGAACCCAGTGATTGCCAGAGATTCCGGCGCATCAGGCAGCAGAATGTTGTGTTCTTCAAATTTCAGCTTACCTTGGTTCTCAAACCACAACACCCGACGTTCGGCACGACTACCCGCCACGATATCCAGATCGCCATCGCCGTCCAGATCAACAGGCTCTGAGTTTATAGGCACCCTGACCTGCCCTAGCACTTGCTCTCGCCAGCGTGCCGCATCAAGGGGGTCAGTACCGGGCAGATAAAGCGATATATTTTTTAGCGGCGGGCTTTTTAGATCGGGACTTTGCTCTCCTTTGTTAGCAGCGACAATTTCAGGGTTGCCATCACCATCAAAATCTGCGAGAAAGGCGCGAATATATGAGCCTCTGTTTTTGCTAACCTCGAGAATCGCTCGCGGCCAGACCTTATTACGAAAATCCTTGCCGGGATTTTGAAAGTAGATAATGTGTGCCAGCTCGCAGGCGACAACCACATCAAGAAAACCATCGCCGTTGACATCACCAAGACTCACGTCCTCTGCCGCTGCAGCTTCGTGCCCACTGGCAAGCGTCGACAGCGCCCAAGTCTCAGGGTCTGATCCGCCCCACGCGATCCGGACATGCCCGATTGGTTTGCCATCATAGACAGTGTCCGATTCATGAACCGACACGATGTCTTCATATCCATCGTTATCAAGATCACCCATTGAGAGACCGTCGCTGCCGCTGAGATCACTCACCCCCTTGGTCGGATCATCAATGATGTGTTCTCGCCAAGAAATATACTCGCTAGTGTGAGTCATTGCGGACGAGGGGCTTACGGCAACAGGTAGCTCACAGTTACCGCACATCACTCCTTGCTCTGACGCCAACATAATCCTGCGCCACAACTCCCGGTTAAAGTTTCTCTCGGGTTGGGCACCGAGACGCACCACGATCAAGTCCATGCTCGGCACAATGTAGAGTTTTCTACCCAGCGCCCCTTGTGCGACGTACATGTCAGAAGGGGCTTCGGGCGCAAAACCAGCGTAATTGAGTTTATTGTCCGCCAACACTGGCTGCCCATTCAGCCACCACAAATACCCGTAAGCGGGGTTCATCACCTGACTAGGTCGAATCGACGAATTGAAATATTCCGTTCTCAGCAGTTTTTTACCGTTTGACTTTCCACCATCGAGCATAAACTCACCAATACGAGCAAGATCTTTTGAGCTGGTCTGCAGTCCGACTGAGTTTGCGTCCGCACGGAAAAACGCCCAGGGGCGCTGATACCATTTTGTGTCGCCGAGCCCTAGTGGTTTTGCCAACCATTCATTCGTCACATCGACAATTGTTTTTCCCGAAGCGGCTTCAAGTACGTCGATCAAATAGCTGTATGCTTTAGTGTTGTAATGCCATTCTTCACCACTCGGTGGCTGTTCCCGTTCTGCCTTCTTATCTTTCAGATATAGGCCAGCGGACATTGATAACAGGTGTTGAATTGTTATCTTCTCCTCCCGCTCTGGTGCAGCATTGGACCAGCCTTCAGAAAGATAAGTGGACACTGGGCTGTTTACAGTGAGCAAGCCCCGAGCCTGAGCAATACCAATTAAAATGGAAACGACACTTTTTTGAATCGAAGCAACATCTTCGATAACACGACCCTCACTATTACGCCCGTGAGACATCGCCCCGTGACGAAAACCCGCCTTAATGTCCCACTCAATGTCGATCAGTACATTTCCATGCTGAACCACTAACAAACTGCTGGATTTCTGCGCCTTCACATAGGCTACGGCTTCCGCTAGTTTAGCTTCGTCCCATCTCGACGTATCTGGCTGCTCGTTAGCACCAAAAATAGGTAGTGATAGACTCGATATCATTGTCGATATCAACAAGGCAGTTCCGAATTCCACCGCTTTCACTTTTCGTCCCTCCAGTGCTCTATTTTGGCGCC
>CAXRCG010000216.1:0-3622 GCA_964228885.1 Pseudomonadales bacterium
GTGAATATGGATGCCCAGGTATGCCTGACGGTGTGCGCTGTTTATCCGCTCGTGAAGTCTATGAGCTTACCAGTAATGGCGCTGCACCCAAGACGATTGATGCTGTGGCGACTCGAATTGGTTCTCCCTCTGGGTATTCACAATCTGATTTAGAGACAGGACTGCTGAGCCATCCAGCATTACCTGAGACGCAGCAATCTGCACCTATTCGTATTCCTTCAAGGGTGATGCGAATTTGGATTGCGCCTTGGGAGGATGACCGTGGAGATCTGAATTTATCCAGCTACGTGTTTACCGAAATTGAACCGCGCCGGTGGGATATTGGGGTGTCAGCACCTCGAACGGTTTCGCCAGTGCTACGTCCACTTCAGACTCAAAGCGATTCTGCCTCAGCGGGAGCTGATGGTAAGCGCGATAACTTGAGTATCTACGGAGAAACTAACGAATGACAAATGCAGTTCGCACCATTCAAACTCAGCGCCTAATGACCATTGGTGCGCTTGGTTTGATGGCGTTAATGATTTCGGAGCCCTCATTTGCGGGCACCGGCGGTGATGCTTTCACCGATGTGTGGGATACCCTAAAAGATTGGACCCAAGGTACTTTGGGACGGATCGTAGCGGGAGCCATGGTACTGGTGGGTATTGTGGGCGGTATCGCTCGCCAAAGCTTGATGGCCTTTGCCTTGGGCATTGGTGGCGGTATGGGTCTCTACAACACACCAACAGTCGTTGAAAGTGTTATGTCTGCAACCATAACTGTTGTTGCCAGCACTCAAGAAGTCATTGGCACAACAGTTCCAGCAATCAGCGTCGTCTTACTGGGCACCTGAATGTGAGCCATATTAGGCAGTTCACTTAAGGCAATCAAACTTAGGTATACACAACATCGGGTTATTGGTGATGTTGTGTAGACCTTTTCATTTCAGCGACGCCACATTAACGAACTTGGTTTACATTATTTGGTATATTAATACCTAAGGTGTTAAAATTCCTATCGTAATAAACTATATGGTTTATACTGTTCGTGATATTCATACTTTGGGTGTTAAAATGTCATCTAAAATAAACTGGCTTGTTGCTCATACTTCTCCTGGTGCGCTAGTACTTCAGCAATGGCTGACTGAAAACGGCGTGAGCTACTCGTTGGCTCAAAAGTACGCGCAGAACGGTTGGCTGAAGAAGCTTAGTTCTGGTGTGTACTATCGTCCAAATGCGCAGGGCGATATAAAGCCAACTTGGGTTGATGCCATTCAAGCATTAGATGTGCAATTGGGCGTTTCAGTTCATTTGGCTGGATTGAGCAGCTTAACTCACCAAGGACTGAGTCACTATTTGCAGCTGAACAAAGAGCAAGTTTGGATTTGCGTTAAAAACAAGTCGTCCTTACCAAAATGGTTTCGTGAATTCCCTTATCAGAATTGGTTTTACTGTGGAAACCATAAGCTTGAAGTGAATCCCGAGAAAGATTTGAAAAGGATCACGGTTAAAGAGAAAGAACTCACTGTCAGCTGTGCAGAACTTGCTGCCTATGAAGTGGTAGACGGGATTGGGAAGCTGATTTCATTTGAGCATGTCGCAGAATTATTTCAGGGTTTAGTCAATCTTAGCCCTAGAAAAGTACAAGATATTCTTGAGCGAAGCAGCTCTGTTCAGGCAAACCGAATATTTCTATTTCTGGGTCGATACTACGATCACCAGTGGGTCAATCGCATAGATGAAACAAGAATTAAATTGGGTGCAGGAAAGCGGCAGGTTGTCGAAAAAGGACGTTTTGATGAGCGATATCAAATCACAGTGCCAGAGATATTAAGCGTCAAAAAAGGTGAACAACATAATGGATAAAGATAGCCCATACTACAAACAGGTTTCTTTGCTCATAAGAATGCTGCCTGTGGTAGCAACAGAGACGGTTTTTGCACTTAAAGGTGGCACAGCCATTAATTTATTTGTGAGAGATTTTCCTCGGTTATCTGTAGATATTGATCTTGCTTATCTTCCACTTGAACCAAGAGATGAGGCTTTGATTAATGTCAGGGCTGCATTGCAGCGCATTACAGACAGAATCAATACTCAACCAGATATCAGAGCGGCATTTCAGGATAATAAAGCTGATGAACTGAGAATAGTTGTATCCAGTCCGGTTGCGACGATTAAAATTGAAGTGTCGCCCGTCGCCAGAGGTACATTGCAAAGTGCAGAAATAATGCCAGTTCAAGAGTCTGTTGAAGACGAGTTTGGTTATGCTGAGATTCAGGTAGTCAGTCTTCCCGATCTGTATGGTGGAAAATTGTGTGCTGCTATGGATCGCCAACATCCTCGCGACTTATTTGATGTGCGTATGTTACTTGGCAGTGAAGGGATTTCGAGAGAGATTTTGGTGGGTTTTTTAACCTATACATTAAGTCACCCTCGGCCTATTAATGAAGTCATGTCGCCAAACTGGCAGCCTCTAAATGAGAAATTTCAGGCAGAATTTGACGGAATGACTTTTGAAAAAGTTGAATGCGAAGACTTAGCCCGCATTTTGCATGAAGATATAAACAAGAACGGCTGAAAGCGGTATGGTTATTGGTGTCTAGACAATAATTCAAACCGATCAGCCGTACGCAAAATGTTACCACAGTCATTCCAGTTTTCACCTCTTTCTCGTCGCTCCGTCGAAGCTCAGTTTTCAGGCGGCCATATCACCGGTCACTCAGGTCTCCTTTTGCTGCGAGAGGTTGATCGCCAGCTGGGCTTGAGTAAGCGCCTCGCTCGTCTGCTAAACGATCATCGACAGCCTGGTAAGGTTCAGCATGAAGTGCAGACGATGTTACAACAGCGTTTGTTTGGCTTGGCGGCAGGCTTTGAGGACTTGAACGACCACTCACATTTGCGCGGCGACTTTGGTATGCAGACCGCCGTCAACCGAATGACGCGGCTTGCCAGCACATCAACCCTATATAGGTTCGAGGCAGAGGCGGACCGCCAGGCGATTATCGACGCACACAAGGTGCTCTGGGATACCTTCATTCGAAGCCATGCAAAGCCGCCGGCCAAGATCATTCTGGACTTCGATGCGACGGATATACCGCTGCATGGTGACCAACCTGAGAAGTTCTTCCACGGCTATTACGACCACTACTGCTATTTGCCGCTGTATTGCTTTTGCGGGCGATTCCCGCTGGTCGCTTACCTTCGACAGAGTAAGATCGATGGCGCGAAACACACCGCTGCGATCCTTAAATTGCTGGTTAACTTCATCAGATCGCATTGGCCATCCGTTCAGATTATCTTCCGCGGTGATAGCGGCTTTTGCCGGCAGCTTCTGCTCAACTGGTGTGATCGTAATAGTGTTGATTACATTGTCGGTATTGCACGTAACCCTCGCCTTGAAGCATTGGTAGAACCTCTCTGGGCTATGGTTAAGCAACATCACGCCCAGCGCAAAGCTCACGGAGGGTCAGGTTCCACAAAAGCGTTCTGGCGCTATCGGTATCAAGCCAAGAGCTGGCGGTATGCTCGTGATGTTATCGCAAAGGCCGAGCTGACGGATAAAGGGACAAACCCGCGCTTCATCGTCACCTCACTACGCGGACACGACCGATCGCTATACTACGACGTCTATTGCGCTCGCGGCG
>CAXRCG010000217.1:0-20731 GCA_964228885.1 Pseudomonadales bacterium
ACACGACGCTCTTCCGATCTGCCGCTTTTGCCGACGGAGCCTCACTGTTTGTAGATGCGTTGTTGGGTATCGGGCTTAGAGGTCTCGTGCGAGCTGAGTTTGCAGAGGTGATTACACGCATTAACGAGCATGCGGAGACCAAGGGTTTGCCGGTGCTATCAGTCGACATTCCGTCTGGGCTAAGTGCAGACAATGGTCAGGTGTTGGGGGTTGCTATTCGCGCTACTGCGACTGTGACATTTATTGGCACAAAAAGAGGTCTTCTGACCGGTGATGGTACTGATATGGTCGGAGAGCTGTATTTCGATGATCTTGGCGTGCCGGTTGAAGTGCTAAAACGGATGCCTGCGACTGTTTCGCGTCTATCAAATGATTCGCTTGTCGGATTATTACCAAGGCGTCTAAGAAATTCTCATAAGAACAGGTTTGGTCATATCCTTGTCGTCGGTGGTGACCAGGGTATGGGTGGTGCCGTCGTGATGAGTGCTGAGGCTGCTCTGAGAACCGGCGCAGGGCTAGTGTCTGTTGCGACACACCCGAGCCATGCGGCGAGTCTGCTCTCCAGAACACCTGAACTGATGGTGCGTGGAATCGCAGCAACTGGCGTAGATCAGATTGATTCAGCAAGTGGTATTGATGCCCTCGCAGTGATGTTGGAACAATGTTCGGTAGTCGTTTTGGGCCCAGGCCTTGGAAAATCTGAGTGGTCTCGCGAACTATTTAATACAGTAATGGAAGTGACCAGCAGAAATGGAAAAGCCATGGTCATCGATGCGGACGGATTGAATTTACTCTCCGCCGGATTTGAGAAGCGCGGGAACTGGGTGCTCACACCACATCCGGGAGAAGCCTCAAAATTGCTTGCCGGCCTCAAGGCTGAATCAGATGATAAACAGGCCCTCGAGACGTCAGGTAAAGTAGCGCTGGCGTCTGCCGACCGTTTTGCGATGTGTGAATTGCTTCAGTGTCATCTCGGCGGTGCTGTGGTTCTGAAAGGATCCGGTTCGCTTATTAGCGATGGTGGCGAGATGTGGCTCTGTCCGCATGGAAACCCAGGAATGTCTACTGCCGGTATGGGCGATGTGTTGTCTGGGGTTGTTGGCGCGATGCTAGGACAAGGCTTATCGGTTGGAGATGCGGCAAGGCTAGCGGTGATGATGCATGCCGTGGCTGGGGACCGAGCCGTTTCGGTAACAGGTGAGCGGGGGCTTGTTGCCACTGATCTGATGCCGCAACTGAGAAAACTTGCCAATGAATATAGTTAATTTGGTTACAGAAAACACGTGCCGGACATCAAGGGGGGAGAAATGAACATTCAATTTGACCTGCCTGACGAAGAATCCACAACGAATTTAGGTGCCGCATTAGCGGAGTTGCTCAATGGTCACGGCACAGTGTTTCTTGACGGAGAGTTAGGCGCGGGTAAGACCACGTTATCCCGTGGCATGCTGCGTGCCATGGGACACACCGGTGCAGTCAAAAGCCCTACCTTTACGCTTGTTGAGCCTTATGTCATTGGCAAGCACAAGATTTATCATTTCGACCTTTATAGACTTGAGGACCCGGAGGAACTTGAGTACATCGGTTTCGATGATTTTTTTGAAGGTGAACCGCTTTGTCTGATTGAATGGCCTGAAAAAGGGCGGGGTTATTTGCCGGAATGTGACCTTCTTGTTGAATTAACCCTTAATGTTCTCCTTAAGGGGTCCCGCAAGGGCCCCGGTCGCTCGGCTCGCATTGAGTCAAAAACCAAAAGGGGTGAACTAATGCTCATTGAACTGATCAAAGCCAAAAAAGTAGAGTAAGTCAGGAAACGCCTCTTAGCAGTCGATTTTGCGCGCCATAACGCGGATAATTAGGGGGAATCACCGGCGAGGTCGTCATTCTGACCTTTTTGCAGAAATTTATGAATAGAGCGACACGAACAGGTGTGATGCGCCGGGCGCAAAAACTAATTCGGGCGGCAATAAAGTTGTTGCTGCTTGCGCCATTGATCTGGACAGTCGATATTAATGCTGCCTCGAATGACCAGGCGACAATAGAGAGTATTCGGGTGCGACCTTCCCCTGAACGCACGCGAATCGTCCTAGACTTATCCCAACCTGTTGAGCACACACTTTTTTCACTCAGTGATCCCAAGCGTCTAGTAATTGACATCGAAAAAGCAAAACTGGGTTCCGAGCGAGCGAAAAAAATTATTGAAAATCTCAATTATCGAGGCACACCCATCAAGGTTATGAGAACTGCAGCTCGAAACGCCCATGACCTGAGGGTTGTTCTCGAGCTAGATGAACAGGTAAAACCCAGAAGTTTTGTGCTCCAACCGATTCTTCAATATGGCCATCGACTCGTTATAGATCTGTATGAAGTAGCACAACAGATAACCCCGATATCAAAACAGGTAGACCGCATTTCCAAGCAAATGCGGGATGTTGTCGTAGCGGTAGACGCAGGCCACGGAGGCGATGACCCTGGAGCGATAGGCGAGGGTAAGTTTTATGAGAAGAACGCTGTGCTTGCCATCGCAAAGAAGCTTCACCTGTTGTTTGAGAAGGAGCCGGGTTTCAAGTCAGTGCTGACAAGAAAAGGAGACTACTACCTCGCGCATCGAAAACGAACCGAAATCGCTAGGCAGCAACAAGCCGATATTTTCCTGTCAATTCATGCGGATGCATTTAAAACGGCAGAAGCGAGTGGCGCCTCTGTTTATGCAATATCTCAAAAAGGTGCGACCAGTGAAACGGCCAGATGGCTGGCGGAAAAAGAAAATTCGGCGGATCTAATCGGGGGCGTTGGGGCGGTGAGTCTTGATGACAAGGACGATTTGCTAGCCGGTGTGCTGCTGGATTTATCAATGACCGCGAGTCTTGCTGCCAGTCTGGATATGGGGCAGGAAGTCCTCAATGCCATCAAACCGATTAATAAACTGCATAAACCGAGGGTAGAGCAGGCAGCATTCCTTGTGCTGAAATCACCGGACATTCCATCTTTGCTCATAGAAACAGGATACATTTCTAATCCAGCTGAAGCCCGCAAGCTAAAAACCAGCGCGCACCAACAAAAAATGGCCAATGCGATTTTTTTAGGTGTGAAACGCTACATTGAGTCCAACCCTCCGGCAGGATCTTTTATTGCTTGGCGGAAGCAGGGTAATCGAACCGAAGATGTGCAGACATACAAAATCGTTCGCGGTGATACCTTGTCAGAAATAGCGTTAAAGCACAGTATCTCTGCTAAGCAGCTCAAGCGGGCAAATGGGCTGGTGAGTGACAGAATAAAGATAGGTCAATTATTAAGAATCCCCAATAGTTAGCGGTAAACTACTTGGTCTCTGGAAACCTGTAATGCGAATAAAACAATTAAACCCAAGACTCTCTAATCAAATTGCTGCGGGTGAGGTAGTAGAGCGACCGTCATCGGTGGTAAAAGAGTTGGTGGAAAATGCGCTCGACGCTCATTGCACCCGCATGGATATAGATCTCGAAGCTGGAGGCACAAAGCTGATTCGCATTCGTGATAATGGCGACGGCATTTACCGAGAAGATCTAACGCTTGCGATGAGTCGCCACGCGACAAGTAAGATTGAAGTTGTGGATGACTTGGATGCCATCGACACACTAGGCTTTCGAGGTGAGGCCCTGGCAAGTATTGCATCGATCGCGAAAGTGACCATGACAAGTCGTCGAAAAGCCGCATCTGAGTCAGACGATGCCGAAGACACAGCTTGGCAAGTCACCGTGGGGGGCAATTTAATGACGCCCGAGTTAGTGCCCGCTCCCCATCCAGTGGGTACGACGGTAGAAGTAAAAGATTTATTTTACAACACGCCGGCACGAAGAAAGTTTTTGCGTACGGAAAAAACCGAACTACAAAAAATTGAAGAGGTTTTGCGCAAGATTAGCTTGAGCCATCAGCAGGTAACCATCAATGTAAGTCACAACGGAAAACAGTCTCGGCATTTTGCCGCTGTTGTTGATGGCTCCGATATTGAAAGACGCGTAGGTGCGGTGTTCGGTAAAGGCTTTATGGAGAATGCGATTTACATGGAACGGGCGTATGAGGGTGATGCGCCTGGTCGAAAATTAAGTATAAAAGGCTGGATAGGCCTACCTACCTATTCAAGAAGTCAGGCAGACCAACAATATTTTTATGTCAACGGTCGTTCTATCCGTGACAAGCTTGTTAGTCACGCGATTAAGCAAGCGTACCAAGATGTGTTGTTTCACGGACGTCATCCGGTATTCGCACTATTCCTTTCAATAGACCCCAAGATGGTCGACGTGAATGTGCATCCGACCAAGCACGAGGTTCGGTTCAGAGATAGCCAGCAGGTACACGGCTTTTTGTTTAAATCGATATACAGCGCATTAGCTGATGTTAGGCCAACAAGTGACGAGGGATACGGTTCTGTCGTTGGTACAACGGCGATCAGTGGTATGGGTGCACCCGGTGTAGGCATGCAAAATAATCCTACGCAGGGTTATATGCCTTTGACCTCCGGTAATGCACTTCATGGTGCTTCGCCATTTGCGTCGGATTTTCAATCGTTTGGCGACGCTTCAAGTAATAATGTGCGTGAACAGCTCAACCATTATGGTAATTTGCTGCGTGTAAACGGCGATCAAGCAAGCCCGGAGGGTTTGCCTGAAACTAACGATGAATCTGTTCCTCCGCTGGGTTATGCCGTAGCGCAAATTCATGGTGTTTATATCCTTTCCCAAAATACGAATGGTCTTGTCATTATTGATATGCACGCCGCCCACGAGCGAATCACCTATGAACGTATGAAAAGAGCAAGTGACAGTGAAGGCATGAAAAAGCAACCGTTGTTAGTGCCTTTATCTCTAGCGCTGAGTGAAAAAGAGTGCATGGTGGCGATGGATTTCAGCAATGAGCTGGAGGCCTTAGGGTTTGAATTACAGCAAGCTTCTGAGGAGTCATTGGTCGTTCGATCGATTCCAGCGATTCTTGCAAAATCCGATGCGGAAGGCTTGGTTAAAGATGTCATATCTGACCTGGTTGAACTGGGTTCGAGCAATCGAATTCAGCAGCACAGGGATGAATTGCTTTCTACCATGGCCTGTCACGGCGCTGTTCGGGCAAATCGAAGGTTAACAATCCCCGAAATGAATGGGTTATTGCGTGATATGGAAGCAACCGAGCGAAGTGGTCAATGTAATCACGGCAGACCAACTTGGAAGGAATTGTCTATGTACGCACTCGACTCTCTGTTCCTGCGCGGTCAATAAGGTTGGTGCACTTCAATGGCTAATACTCAGCCTCCAGCGATATTCCTGCTGGGTCCTACGGCGTCAGGCAAGTCTGATCTGGCGATGAAGCTGACAGCTCATCTGCCGGTGGAACTCGTAAGTGTCGACTCGGCATTGGTTTATCGTGACATGAATATAGGTACCGCGAAGCCTGAGGCAGAGATACTTCGACTGTATCCGCATCATTTGGTGGATATCAGAAACCCGGATGAAGTCTATTCAGCTGCTGATTTCAGAACTGAAGTGTTGACGTTGATGTCAGCGATTAGCGGGAGGGGAAACATTCCGTTGTTGGTGGGTGGAACCATGCTTTATTTCAAGGTGTTGATTGAAGGTATTGCTGCCATGCCAGCTGCTGATAGTGCGATTCGTAAAAAAATTGTACGGGAAGCCGAAAAAGGTGGTTGGCAAAAAGTTCATCATCGGTTGGCTGAAGTTGACCCCGAATCTGCTGCCAGAATCCATCCTAATGATCCGCAGCGACTGCAAAGGGCGCTCGAAATTTGGGAATTGACTGGAGAGAGTATGACCCAGTTGCATAAAAAGCAGCAGGATCTAGTCTCTCTGCCCTTCAGCGTTTGTCAATTGGCAATTATGCCGTCCGATAGAGCTGTTCTTCATCGAATAATAGCAGCCCGCTTTGACCAAATGATTAAGGACGGTTTCATTCAAGAAGTAGAGCATTTACGAGAGAAGTATGATCTCTACGCCGAATTGCCTTCAATAAAATCAGTAGGTTACAGGCAGATATGGCAGTATCTCGAGGGTGAGGTTGATCGGAAAGCCATGCAAGAACTCGCGATCATTGCAACCCGGCAATTAGCCAAGCGGCAATTTACCTGGCTGAGGGGTTGGAGCAATTTGAAAGAGATTCCAACTCCAGACGTTAAGGAGGCCTTGAAAATCATACAGGCAAGCAGCATATTAAGTTAGGAAGACGGTTTGTGATGATCGTCTGCTTGAAATACTACACTAGGTGCCAGGCCGCTGAAGAGATGAGCCAGTCTCAAAGGTCATAGGGAGCACTACTTTTCGTCGGTTTATCGACTCGCCCAGCGGTTTGTTGGGCACATGGAGGACTCAAAAATGTCAAAGGGGCAATCATTACAAGACCCTTTCTTAAACGCTTTGCGTAAAGATCGGATTCCAGTTTCAATTTATCTGGTAAGCGGCATCAAACTTCAAGGACAGATAGAGTCTTTTGATCAATTTGTGATTTTGCTACGAAACACGGTTAGCCAAATGATCTACAAATCAGCAATATCAACCGTTGTCCCTTCCCGTAACGTTAAGATGCCTGCAATCGCAGGGGACGAAATCGAGGACGGTGGAAACGCTTGACACGAGCGGGATTGACGATTGTTTTTTGACAGACCCGAATTTGGTACTCAGGCTTTTCTTGTCCATATTCAGCAAGATGATTCAACGCCGCAGGAACTGAGTGAATTAGTGCTTTCAGCGGGGTTGGTGCCTGTGGGATACCTGGTTGCACGCAAGAGAAATCCGGATCCAAAAACCTACATTGGTTCGGGAAAACTGGCAGAGATTAAAGACCAGGCTCTGGAAGACGAAGCAGGGTTGATTATCTTCGACCAAGATCTGACGCCAACTCAGGAGAGGAATCTAGAAGCGTTTTTGGAATGTCGTATTCTTGGTCGCACCGGTCTCATTCTTGAAATATTCGCGCAGCGGGCGCGAACCCATGAGGGCAAGCTCCAAGTAGAGCTCGCCCAACTCCAACATGCTGCAACGCGCCTGGTTCGAGGGTGGACGCACCTCGATCGCCAAAGGGGTGGGTCCGGTAGGGGGCAGGGTGCCGCGATAGGTGTTACAGGTGCCGGAGAAACTCAGCTAGAAGCTGACCAAAGAATGATTAGCGATCGTATAAAGCATGTGACGCAGCGTTTGCAGCGAGTACAGAAACAGCGAGCACAAAACAGAAGATCGAGACAGCGTGCTGATGTGAAGACGGTTTCTTTGGCGGGTTATACGAATGCCGGGAAGTCGACATTGTTTAATCGTCTATGCGAGTCTGATGTCCATGCTGCTGATCAGCTATTCGCGACGTTGGATCCGACCTTGAGGGAACTTCAGCTACCGATCATCGGCAAGGCGATTTTGACCGACACAGTGGGATTCATAAGGCAGCTGCCGCATGGTCTGGTGGATGCCTTTAGGGCAACGCTTGAAGAGGTGAAACAGTCCGATCTGATTATTCATGTTGTTGACGCGTCGTCTGAGGAACGAGACTTGCAGATGACAGAGGTGGACCTTGTACTCGAAGAGATTAAGGCAAGTGATGTACCTCAGTTGCTTATTTACAACAAGATTGATCTGATCGAAGAGGGCCCGCGCGTTGATCATGATGCAGACGGACAACCAACTAGGGTCTGGGTTTCAAGCCTTACCGGGGAGGGTATACCTGAGCTGATTGAAGCATTGAGCCAGAGGTTGTCGCACGACGTTGTGGAACCTTGGCTTAAACTAAACCCAGCTGAGGGGCAATTACGATCTGCGTTGTTCGATCTTGACGCAGTGCTTGAGGAAGAGGTGAAGGATGATGGGATGATTTATATGCATGTCCGAATTGAGGAACATCGTTTAAATCGCCTGTTGAGCAGGTTTTCGTTGCGGCAGTAGCCGGGACATAAAAATCAAAATAACTGAGATTATTTTTGTTAATAGTGGGAAAATAATAAACTTTCCCCGAATAAGTAAACGGAGACGAATATGGCTTGGAATGAGCCGGGTGGTAATAACCAGGGTGACAAAGATCCCTGGGGGAACAAAAACGATCAGGGCCCACCAGATCTAGATGAGGCGTTTAAGAAGCTGCAGAACAATTTAAGCCAAATGTTTGGTGGTAAGAGTGGTGGCTCCGGAGGCTCTGGAGGTGGCGGTCTGAAGGTGAACCCCGGTATGCTCGGCGGCTTGATTATGCTCGCGGTGTTAGGCTGGGCATTGAGCGGCGTGTATACGCTCGACGAGAAGGAAAGAGGTGTTGTGCTCAGGCTGGGCAAAGTGAATGATGAAATTCTATTGCCTGGGTTGCATTGGAATCCGCCTATCATTGATCAGGTGATGTTTGAAAGTGTCACCGACGTGAAATCGATCCAGCACAACTCCGAGATGCTTACTGAAGACGAGAATATCGTCAAGGTAAACATGCAGGTGCAATATGTTGTTAGCGACGTGAAAGAATATTTGTTGCGGGTGAGTAACCCTGTTCAGAGTTTATATCAGTCAACAGAAAGTGCGTTAAGACATGAAGTTGGCAGTGCTGTGATGAATGACGTGCTCACCTCAGGCCGTGCCGAGCTTGGTATTAAAGTGAAAGAAAGAATACAGACTTACATGAATCGCTATACAACAGGCATAGAGGTCACGCAGGTTGTGATAGACGAAACAGCACCACCTGATGCTGTTCGTGCGGCATTTGACGATGTAATTAAGGCACGAGAGGACGAGGTTCGTGAAAAGAACGAGGCGACAGCGTACGCCAATCAGGTGGTACCTGAAGCGAGAGGTGAAGCGCAAAGGCTGGTTGAGGAGGCTTTGGGTTACCAACAGAGAGTTGTCGCCAGAGCCCGTGGTGAAGCCGCTCGATTCAACAAGCTGTACGCTGAATATGAATTGGCACCGGAAGTGACGCGGGAACGATTGTACCTAGATACGATGGAATCGGTAATGTCCAACAGCACGAAGGTAATGGTGGACGTTGAAGGCGGTAATAATCTGTTGTACCTGCCGTTGGATAAGCTGATCAATCAGACCCAAAACAACAGCAATTCAGGTTACACGACGTCCGTGGTGCCGAACACTCAGAGCACCAGTGGTGATAACCGACGTTCGGCTAACAGGAGGGACAGATAAATGTCTGCAAGAATATTAGTGATGGCTGTGATTGTTTTTATACTCGGCATCGTTGGCGTGAACTCGGTGTTCATTATTACGGAGCTAGAACGCGCTGTGCTGCTTGAATTTGGACGCGTTGTTCGAGCTGACATTGAGCCGGGCCTGCACTTGAAAAAGCCGTTTATCAATGAAGTGAGAAAATTTGATGCGAGGGTATTGACGCTGGATATCACCGCCGAACGATTTCTGACCCTTGAGAAAAAGGCGGTCATGGTCGACTCTTTCGCTAAATTCAAGGTGAACGACGCTCAAAGCTTTTATACTGCGACCGCGGGTGACACTCGGCGGGCCGAAGCTCTTCTGCGCCAACGCATCAATAACGGTTTGAGAAATGAAATCAGTAATCGCACCTTGCACGAGGTTGTCTCTGGCGAGCGGGATGAATTAATGACGAACCTCGCGGAACAGCTGGATGAAGTTGCAAGAATTGAACTTGGCGTTGAGGTTGTTGATGTTAGGGTCAAGAAAATCGACCTGCCGACGGACGTAAGCCAATCAGTATATGCGCGAATGAACACCGAACGTGATATTGAAGCCCGTGAACACCGCGCTCAGGGTTATGAGCTTGGCGCAGGAATACGCGCTGACGCAGACAAGCAACGAGAGATCATTCTTGCAGAGGCATATTCCGAAGCTGAGGAGATTCGTGGCTCAGGTGATGCTGAATCTGCATCGATTTATGCAAGTGCTTACGGCAAGGACAAAGAGTTTTATAAGTTTTACAGAAGTATGGCTGCCTACCAAAAGACCTTCGCAAACAAAGGTGATGTATTGCTGGTTGACCCGGATAGTGATTTTTTTAGCTATTTGAATAAAAGTAATCAGTAAAAATAGTGTAAGATGCATAAAACCGGGGGTTCTACTTCCGGTTTTTTTTTGAATCGCAAAATTGGCTTACAATGCCTAATTTTAGGCTATCTAACTCCATTCAGAGTGAGCGAGGAATATGAGCAGCAACATTCGGTGGCTCCTTCCCGACGGCGTAGACGAAGTACTGCCGCCCGATGCCCTGAATCTGGAATTTATTCGTCGAAAACTTTTGGACCTTTATGCCAGTTGGGGTTACGAGTACGTCATACCCCCGATGGTAGAGTTTCTTGAGTCATTGCTGACGGGTTCCGGAAGTGATCTTGATCTGAAAACCTTCAAGGTTACAGATCAAATTTCTGGCCGAACGTTGGGTATTCGTGCGGATATTACGCCCCAGGTCGCGCGAATGGATGCACACAGCCTCAATCAAACGGGCATCACGCGTCTTTGTTATGCCGGTACGGCCTTGCAGACAAAACCGGAGAATATGCTCGCGTCTAGAGCGCCCTTAAAACTCGGGGCTGAACTGTTTGGGTCTCCAGGTTCTGACGGTGACCTTGAAATCGTGAGCCTGATGATCGAATCCCTTCGTACGTTGGGTGTGACAGCGATACACCTTGAACTTGGGGATGTTGGCATTTTTAGGGAGCTGATGAGAAATGTTGAGCTGGCAGAAAAGGACGAGAACGCGCTTTTCAATCTGATTCAGCAAAAGTCGGTGGCGAGCCTTAAGGTACAAACAAGCCAATTGGGGCTGCCTACCAAGCTTTGTGAGCAGCTTGTTACGCTCCCGACTCTCTGTGGTACATCGGCGATTATTGAAGATGCTTTGGACCTGTTTGGTGGGGTCGCCCAGATTGAAGCACGATTGAAAAACCTAGCGAAGTTGTGTGAAGAGATCACCGATCGATTCGAAAACATTGATGTCTATTTCGATCTTAGTGAACTAAGAGGCTATGGCTATCATACGGGTATTGTCTTCGCCGGGTACATTGAAGGAGAGAGGCAATGCATCGCCAAGGGTGGTCGTTATGATGATGTAGGCGAAGTGTTTGGGCGAGCACGATCCGCTACCGGCTTCGATATGGACGCTAAAGCACTGCTAGGTGTGGTGGATTTCAATCAGAAAGCAGGAAAGCGTGTGTTGGCAAAACCTGCTAACAACAGTGCAATCGAGAAAAGTCGCTGGGAAAAAGCGGCTGAATTGAGAAAAGAGGGTTACATCGTTCTTGAATCACTTGCTGAAGGCCAGTCATGTGACCTTGAATTAACTAACAAAGATGGTGAGTGGCGACTCTCTTAAGAGAATAAGCTGATATTTCAATCAGGATTGTGGAATCGCATGATGGACAGGTCTAATGGGTAAGAATTTAGTTGTTGTAGGTACACACTGGGGTGATGAGGGTAAAGGCAAAGTTGTCGACTTGCTCACGGAAAACGTTGCCGCGGTTGTTCGTTTCCAAGGCGGGCATAATGCAGGTCACACGTTGGTCGTTAACGGGGAAAAAACCATCCTTCATCTTATTCCTTCAGGTATTCTGCACAGCCATGTCGAGTGTTTGATTGGCAACGGCGTGGTTTTATCGATACCTGCGTTGATGACTGAAATCGAAAAGCTCGAAGCAACCGGTGTTGATGTACGAGATCGCTTGACTATCAGTCCGGGTTGTCCGCTGATATTGCCGCACCACATCTCTCTCGATCTGATGCGTGAAAACCTGCGCGGTAACAAGAAAATAGGTACAACAGGAAGGGGTATTGGGCCAGCCTACGAAGATAAAGTCTCGAGGCGCGGGCTCAGAGTTGCGGACTTGTTCAATGCTGAGAAATTTAAGGCCTCGCTTGAAGAGGTGATGGACTATCACAATTTTGTGCTCGAAAAGTATTTTAAGACCGAACCCGTTAGCATGAGTGAGACACTTGATGCCTCCCTTAAGTTTGCCGACGAAATTAAGCCGATGGTCTCAGATGTTGTCCGCAGACTAGGTGAGCTCGCCAAACAGGACGCCAATGTGCTGTTTGAGGGCGCTCAGGGCGCGCTACTTGATATCGACCAGGGTACCTATCCATATGTGACGTCCTCCAATACCACTGCGGGTGCAATTGGCGGAGGGTGCGGTGTCGGTCCACTCGATCTCGACTATATTCTTGGTATTACCAAAGCTTACACCACACGGGTCGGCTCTGGTCCTTTCCCGACTGAGCTGTTTGACGCTGTGGGTAGCAGACTGGCTAAGCGTGGTCACGAATTTGGTTCAACGACCGGTAGACCCAGAAGGTGCGGTTGGTTTGATGCCTATGCACTGAAACGTGTTATTCAGATTAACAGCATATCAGGTCTGTGTATTACTAAGCTTGACGTGATGGATGGGTTAGAAACAGTCTCGCTGTGTGTTGACTACGAAACCAATGCTGCGGGGGATTCGGTGCCAGTCTACGAGCAAATGCCAGGCTGGAATGAAACGACTGAAGGGGCTAAAACACTCGATGACCTGCCCGCTAACGCTAGAGCTTACCTAGATCGCATTGAAGAAACCTGTGGTGTTCCCATCGCTATCGTCTCGACTGGCCCCGACCGTGAACACACGATGGTCGTTGATCAGCTCTTTTAACTTTTTATAGCGCAGAGTCTTCCGCTAAGTCGACCTCTGTCGCCAAGGCTTTTATGTTTCGAAGGATAGAAAACCAACCGCTTGTCGACGACGAGACCATGGTAACCTCAAAATGCAGCAAGGTTTGCGGTTGACATATTCTAACGACCGCCATTTCTAGGGAAGTTTTTGGAAAAAATATCGGGGATCAAAATGGATAGGTGGACTGAAGGTAAGGTAACGACGGGTATTGTGCCAATCCACTTCTATCAAACCGGCGCGGCTGATAAACCTGCCCTCGTATTGGCACACGGCTTCACAGACAACGGTCTCTGTTGGGCTCGGGTGGTTGAAAAACTCAAGTCATCATTCAATATTGTGATGGTGGATGCCCGTAATCATGGGCAGTCTGGTCAGGGTATAGGTAATTCGTCTGATCTCGTGGATGACTTGGCTTCTGTGATTAAACACCTCGGGCTCGAACCTTCGATCGCAATAGGTCATTCTATGGGCGCCGGCACAGTGGCCGGTTTGGCCGCAAATTATCCAAATCTTGTTGCTAGAATAGTGCTTGAAGATCCTCCCTGGTCCGAAAATCCGGGTAACGAAAGCGAGGAGAGCGCGAACAAGCGGCGGGAAGGTTTTAAACAATATCTTGCTTCCATAAAAGTGATGTCGAAAGAGGATATACTCGCACTGGGGCACAAGCAGCACCCCCGATGGCATGCGGATGACTTTCCGGACTGGGTACAGTCCAATCTTCAGGTTGGCGAACTCGCGCTAGAAGGACTGAAATATAGTGACTGGCGTCTAAACATACCAAAGATTCAATGCCCGGCCTTGTTGGTTTATGCTGACGGGCAAGGGGATGGCATACTCAAGCAAGCGGTTGTAGATGATATCTTGGCGAAGAATAGCAATTTTGAGGCCTGTCATATTGCTGATGCCGGTCACAACGTCCGGCGGGAAAACTTTAATGCCTACGTGACTGCTGTGTCTGATTTTCTCAGCTGCTGAGTTGATGCTGAGGAGACGCCTCGACGTCCCGGCCTCAGCGATAGCGCCGAAAACTAGGGGTTAGGTGGTGCCGAGGAGAGGACTTGAACCTCCACGGGGTTGCCCCCACTAGCACCTGAAGCTAGCGTGTCTACCAATTTCACCACCTCGGCTTTGAGGACGCGAAAGGGTACTAAGACCCACCATTGCTGTCAATCACAGAAGCGATTAAGCGGCAAATTTACCTCGATTTGACTGAATAACGCCAAGGCAGGAGACAGTAATATCCAGCGTTTAGGCGAAAAGAGGGTTAGAGTGCACAATGTCGTCAAGCACATCCTTATACTATGCAGCGATAACCAATGGCAGATAATAATATACGGGGTTAGAGCCCTGAGATTAATTGAGAGAAGAAACTCGTTTTGAAGAAAGACCCATACCAACGGCGTGAAGCCGAAAAGTACGACCAACCGATCGCTAGCAGAGAGCACATACTCTCAACGCTAGAGGCCCTCGGTGTGCCAGCTAGTTTGAAACGGTTGGCGAAAACCCTTGAGCTTGAAAATGCTGAACACCGATCTGCGCTTGAAGCCCGATTGCGCGCCATGGTTCGTGATGGCCAACTAGTTGCAGACCGCAGAAATATATATGCCATCGCAAAGAAATTGGAAATGATCGCGGGCAAGGTGTCAGCTCATCCCGATGGATATGGCTTCTTGATTCGGCCGGGCGATGAGGACGATATCTTTCTGACCGAAAGGCAGATGAAAACGGTGTTCCACGGAGACAAGGCACAAGCGAGAATCCGCGGTAGAGACAGACGCGGCCGGCCGGAAGGCGAGATTGTTGGCGTGTTGGAGCGAAATACCCGACAACTCGTCGGTCGCATTTACTATGAAGGAAAATTCTCATTCCTGGAGCCTTTGAACAATCGCATCAATCACGAAGTCATGTTGATGGGTGCCGACGCTGGTAGTGATGTTGATGTGAAAAAGCTTCAGGGCAAGCCTGACCAGATTGTTGTTGTTGAGGTCATTGATCAGCCGAGTCAACATGGTCATGTCACGGCAAAAATTATTGAGGTGCTGGGTGATCATCTGACCCCTGCGATGGAAGTTGAGATTGCGCTGCGTAATCATGATATACCGGTCGATTGGCCAGAAGGCTTGATGGCACAGATCGATGCGATGCCGAGCACAGTCCCGCCGGTTGCCAGCGAACAAAGGCATGATCTGAGGCAGATCCCTTTTGTCACTATCGACGGTGAAGACGCTCGTGACTTTGATGATGCTGTTTATTGTGAGCCTAAGCGGGGTGGCGGTTGGCGTCTTTACGTTGCGATTGCGGATGTTGCTCACTATGTTGATATAGGCTCTGAGCTTGATAAAGCAGCCTATGAAAGAAGTACTTCTGTCTACTTTCCCCAATATGTCGTACCGATGTTGCCGGAGAAACTGTCCAATGGTTTGTGCTCTCTGAAACCTGATGTAGATCGGCTAGCAATGATCTGTGAGATGACTATCTCGGCTCAGGGTCGAATGAGTAAATATGTATTTTATGAGGGCGTGATCAAATCGGCGGCAAGACTCACCTACACGCAGGTAGGTGCCTTGCTAGAGCGCAGGTCTTCAGAGATCAAACCCGAGTTCCACAAGCCTGCATTGGTTCCGTGCATCGAAGAGCTTCATCAACTATACAAAGCGCTGGTGGTTCGAAGAGAAGCCCGAGGCGCGCTTGAGTTTGAGTCAACAGAGCCGCTGTTCCAATTTGATGATGAAGGTAGAGTTGAGAGTATTGAGGTTCGTTCTAGAAATGTTGCCCACAAGATTATTGAAGAAGCGATGTTGTGCGCTAACGTCGCAGCCGCCAGATTTATCTCTCGGCAGGTGTCGAGTGATGCGAGCAAAGGTGCTAAACGGGAAAAACAAACACTAGGGTTGTTTCGTGTGCACGAAGCGCCGGAGCAGGAAAAGGTAGAGTATTTGGCGGAGTTTTTCGCTAGGTTCGGTGTGATCTTCACCGCGGGTAATCCCATTGAAACGAAAGATTTCAGGCAAATCACTGATCAACTTAAGCATCGAGAGAACGGTCAGGTATTGCAAATAGCGCTTCTGCGAAGCATGAAACAGGCGGTGTATCAGCCAGAAAACAAGGGTCATTTTGGGCTCGCTTATAAAGAATATACTCACTTCACATCACCCATTCGAAGATATCCGGATCTGCTTACTCATAGGCTCATTAAGTCAATCATTCACGGTAATCACGCAAGCCGGCTTGTAAGAACATCAGGTTTTAAAGACGAGCGTCGGTTCTATCCCTACAATAATGAGGAAGTCATAGCCTTTGGTGAGCATACTTCTTACGCAGAACGGCGGGCAGAAAGCGCTGTCTACGATGTGCTCGACTGGATGAAATGTGATTTTCTGTCAGAGCATGTTGGCGATATTCAATCCGGCGTGATCACCGGCGTGACCAAATTTGGCTTTTTCGTGGAGTTAAAAGACGTTTATATAGAGGGTTTGGTGCACATAAGCACATTGACGGGGGACTATTACAAGTTTGATGAATTTGAACAATCACTTGTTGGCGAGCGCACGCACAGTGCTTTTGGTATGGGCGATAAGGTTCAAGTGCAGATTGCTCGGGTCAACGTTGAAGAGCGCAAAATTGATTTCGAGTTAGTCGAGCACTCTCCCTTGAAAGGCCGGCGATCAGTGCGTAAAAAGAAGTCTGCTCTTAAGTCAAAGCAAAAGGTATCAACCAAACCTGCAAAAGGAACTTCGTCAAAAAAGCGTCAATTGAAATCCGGTGAAGCAGGCAAGAGGTCTGCTAAAAAAAATAATAAGTCGCAGACAAGCAAAAAAAGTTCAGGCAGTCAGGGCCCATCGAAAGGTGGTAAAAAGAGAAAAAGAAGATAAATGGAAAGAGTGTTCGGAATAAATTCAGTGCATGCGCGGTTGGCGTTGGGCAGCGCCGGTGTCGATCATGTATTGCTGCGTGACGGAAAGTTATCACAGCGTTTAGAGGAATTGCATGCGCTTGCGCAAAGAAAAGGCGTGAGAGTTGAGCGTATATCAAACAGCGAATTCGATAAGCTAACAGATCTGAACCACCAGGGCGCAGGCGTGGTAGCGCAGCCGATTGCGATGGATGAGCAATCACTGCTTTCAATGATTGATCGTCGTGCCGAGCGCGCCAATGTCGATGACGCCAATTCAAGTCGTTTGCTGCTGTTGATATTAGACGGCATAACAGACCCCCGCAATCTTGGCGCTTGCATTCGTAGTGCTGCGAGTATGGGAGTCGACGCAATCATTGTGCCTAAAGACAAAAGTGCGCCACTCAATGAAGCCGCGAGTAAAACAGCTTCCGGAGGTGCATCGCTGGTGCCCGTGGTTTCTGTGGTGAATTTAGCTCGGTGCATCATTCAATTGCAAAGACGCCAAGTTTGGGTCGTGGGTACACTATTAGAAACAGAGCAAATGCTGCATCAAGTTGATCTGCAGGACAACATCGCGATCGTGATGGGGTCAGAAGGAAAGGGTATTCGCCAGAAAACTGCTAAATGCTGTGACTTCTTGGTGAAAATTCCCATGGTGAATTCGGATCTGAGCTTTAATGTCTCTGTTGCTGCGGGTATTGCGCTTTATGAAGTACAGAAACAAAGGCGTTACTGAAGTGCTAGTCTTAGAGAAAAACCACTTAGCTAATGTCAGATTTCTTGCAAAATTTAGCCAGGTTCGACAACAGAAGATTCACGATAATATTTATGAGTAGGGCTGATGATTCTGGAAAACGTGTCACGAATACCGAAAATTCACTATGAGTAGCCGTGATATGCTGAATATGCTCCTCATTACTACACTTATTTTTTGCGCCCAAACAGCACTCGCTGAACGCGGGATGAGTAGATCGGGCGATGCACTGTTGCCTAATGTTGTTATTTTTTATGTTGATGATCTTGGCTATGGTGATCTTTCGAGCTATGGACACCCGATTGTAAAGACCCCTTATATCGATCAACTTGCTAACGATGGCATTAAGTATACTCAGTACTATGCGCCGGCACCGCTGTGTTCTCCTTCGCGCGCCGGATTGCTCACCGGGCGGACACCCTATCGGACAGGCATTCGATCTTGGATACCAGAGGGACAGGACGTGCATCTTGGTAAAAACGAAATCACGATTGCGCACCTGCTAAAACAACAGGGTTATGCGACCGCCGTGATGGGTAAACTTCATCTGAATGGCGGCATTCATATGGCCGGGCACCCTCAAACTGAAGACATGGGGTTTGATTATGCGTTTGTAATGCCTGGTGGTTTCGTAAAAAACTCGACAGTTGAAGCGCCGAGCAGAGATGGCTCTCCTCGCATTGGCAAAATGTATCCCGATAATTACTTTAGAAACGGCTTAGCAGTGGGTGAAACCAAAGCATTCAGCGGTGAACTTGTTGCACATGAAGTGACGAGGTGGCTGGATGCAAGGAATGCCGATACACCATTCTTCTTGTATGTACCTTTCTCAGAGGTACACACGCCGGTCGCTTCGACGCCGGAATTTCTGACCATGTATGCTGAATTTATCACGCCCCATGCGAAGGCGAACCCCGATATCTTTCATTGGGATTGGCTCGATTTGCCATTCCGGGGTCAAGGGGAGTACTACGCTAATATCAGTTATATGGATGCCCAGGTCGGTAAGGTGATAAAAAAGCTGAAGGACATGGGCGTGTATGATCAAACAATTGTTCTTTTTACCAGCGACAATGGACCGGTCACAAGAGAGTCTCGAAAGCCATGGGAACTATTTATGGCCGGTGAAACGGGTGGCTACCGAGGGAGAAAAGACAATCTTTTGGAAGGTGGTATCAGGGTGCCGGCTATTTTGCGGTATCCCAGCGCCATAGCACCCGGTTCTGTATCGAATGAGCCGGTCTATGGTTTGGATGTTCTGCCTACGCTGCTCGAGATGCTTGGCATTGAACTACCGGAGGGTCGAGTGATTGACGGTCAATCGATTACAAAAACGTTTGAAGGAAGAGAGCTAGACCGAAAACCGATGATCTGGACCATTGATATGCCAGGGCAGGATGATGATGTTAATGAGTGGGCTTACCGGGTGGGTGACCACAAGCTGATTCTTGACAGAAACGAGGTCCCCAAATTTCTGTTCAATGTGAACAAGGATCCGTACGAAATGATTAATCTTGTTAACAAGGAAAAGGATCTATTGGCGCGGATTGAAGAGCAGTTTCAAATTCTCAGGGCGGAGATTGAAGCAGACCCCGTAAATCGTATGGTCGAGCACGATTAATTGGGTTTAGCTCAATTTATCATTGTTTCTGCCATGCACCCGAGGTTTGCGAGTCCCCGCGTGTAGCTGAGAATTGTTGTAATCCCTTTGAACTCCCGCTACAATCCGCCTCCCAAAAATATCTCCTTGCTTCACAGAGACGGGTTTGCGCTAACTTGATTCCATCCCGGTGTCAGAGCTAGTGTGAATCGGCCATTGGAAGCATTAACCCGAGAGGAGTCTTGTATGAGACATTATGAAGTAGTGTTTCTGGTGCATCCTGATCGTAGCGAACAGGTACCGGGAATGATCGATCGTTACTCGTCTATCGTCAAAGAAGGCGGGGGTAACGTCCACAGAATTGAAGATTGGGGTCGACGTCAGTTGGCATATCCAATTAACAAGATCCATAAAGCCCACTATGCGTTGCTCAACGTTGAATGCGGCAAAGAAACCCTTGAAGAAATCAACACGGCTTTCCGCTTTAACGATGCTGTATTGCGAAATATCGTTATCGGGCGAAAGGGTGCTGATACTGAAGACTCTCCTATCATGAAGATTGAACGCGAGAGTCGTCAGAAAAAAGACAAAGAAGATCGTTACGCAAACAAGGAAGCTGAAACATCAACAGCTCAGGCTGATGACACAGAAGCAAAAGCTGAAGCAGTCGACAGTGAAGCTGAAGCCAGTACTTCAGATACCCCAGCAGCGGAATAAGCGGAGGATTTATGTCACGATTTTATAGAAGAAGAAAGTTTTGTCGTTTCACCGCTGAAGGCGTCACTGAAATTGACTACAAAGATATTGAAGTGCTCAAGCAATATGTTTCGGAAACAGGGAAAATTGTGCCTAGCCGAATCACTGGAACCAAGGCGAAATATCAGCGTCAGCTGGCGAAAGCAATTAAGCGAGCGCGATATCTTTCGTTGTTGCCATACACAGACGCGCATAAATAATCGGCGATCTGCGGATAACCTAGTATGCGCGCACTAGCCGGATTTGCGATGCGAGGCAAACGAGAGGCAACAGGTGTTGCGGTTGTTTGTGCTTCACTGCCGTTCCTGCACTGGCTCAGTATCGCCATTATCAGTTTGGTCATTCTGAGGAAGGGCCCAGCTGAAGGAGCATTTGTATTGCTCTGGAGTTGTTTGCCCGTCGCGATGTTGCTCCATTTGACAGGCGATCCGGGTCCTGCAATAGCGTTTCTTGGCTCCGCGGCCTTGGCTTGGCTCCTGCGTGTGACAGTGTCTTGGCAATTGATTTTGAGTGCGATTGTCGTTATCGCAGCGACGGGTAGTGTGCTGTTTGATTTCCTTTCGGGATCAGCTTTTGATCAGTTCACTGAGTTGTATTTGACGGTAGCAGATCAAGCAGCGGGCCAAAATGCTGTTTCATTGACGACAGCCGAGGCAGACGAGCGGTTCGCTAGCATGCGAAGTATGATGGTTGGTTTATTTGCCATGGGGCAAGGGGTGGCAATGTTTGCATTTCTTGCGCTGGCAAGATGGTGGCAGAGCGCACTTTACAACCCAGGCGGGTTTCAGCAGGAAATGCACCAGCTGAGATTGTCGCCGATTGTCGCTGCGGGTACCTTGGGTTTATTGCTTGTTTGCTTGGCCTTTGGTTCGATAGGATTAGTACGTTGGGTGCCGCTGCTCATGGTACCGCTGGTGATTGCAGGCGTCTGTTTTGTACACTGGTTGGTAGCAGCAAAGGCAATGGCGGGCAATTGGCTAGTCGTTTTGTATATCATGCTGGTGCTTTTGGCGCAGATGACACACCCGATAATGGCATTTATCGCATTAACAGATAGTTGGTTAGATTTAAGAAAGCGAATTCGATTAGATCGAGAGG
>CAXRCG010000218.1:0-3720 GCA_964228885.1 Pseudomonadales bacterium
GTTGAGATCTTCACGTTGAATATTTTCGATCAGCGACATGGCGATGGCTGCATTGTCTTCAACTTGTTTAATGATCACCGGAACTTCGGCTAACTCTGCTCGTTGAGCAGCTCGCCAGCGCCGTTCGCCAGCAATGATCTCGTAGTGATCCTGCTTTGCTAACGGCCGAACGACTATTGGTTGAATAACACCTTGAACCTTAATAGAGTCCGCCAGTTCTTCCAGGCCCTCGTCGGACATGTCTTTGCGTGGCTGGTATTTGCCTGGTTGCAGGAATTCAACCGGCAAGACCTTCAAGGCATCTCCATTATCCAAAGTTGTTTCAGCGACCGAAGCTTCTTTCGTTACTGACGCATCTGTAGTTGCTGTTTTTGGTTTTGTTAGCAGGGCATCCAGGCCACGCTTGAGTCCAGTTCTTTTTGCCATTTTTTTACTCTGCTTGTTCCTCTTCGGGTTGTTGTTGTTGCGCTGACTTTGGTTTTACATGATCTCTATGCATCATCTCGCGTGCCAGACTAATATATGCTTGTGCGCCTGTCGAACGAATATCATGATACATGACCGGTAGCCCATAACTCGGTGCTTCTGCCAAACGGACATTGCGTGGGATAATAGTATTGTACACCTTGTCACCAAAGTGGCTGGTTAATTCTTCCGAAACATCCAGTGCCAGCCGGTTGCGACCGTCAAACATAGTTCTTAATAAGCCTGCCAACTCAATTCTTGGATTAACACTCTCACGAATTTGCTCAATCGTGCCCATCAGCGCCGTTAATCCCTCCAGAGCATAGTACTCGCATTGCATGGGGATCAACACACCATCGGCTGCCGTCAGGCTATTTAAAGACAACATGTTCAGTGATGGCGGGCAGTCGATCAGAATATAGTCAAATTGATGCTTGTATTTTGCAATCGCTTTATACAGTCGATACTCGCGATTGTTAAGCTCCAACAAATGAATCTCTGCCGCGGTTAGATCACCGTTTGCCGGCAGCACATAGAAATCTGCCTGCTCAGCATATTCACACACTTCTTCCGCCGTAGCCTCTCCCATTAACACATCATAGATGCTGGTTTCGATATCTTCCTTGTCGATACCGGAGCCCATGGTGGCATTGCCCTGTGGATCCATATCAACCATCAACACTTTACAACCCTCGCTCGCAAGGGCCGCACCAAGGTTTATCGCCGTCGTGGTTTTGCCGACACCACCTTTTTGGTTAGCTATGGCTATGACTCGCGCCATGTAATTTCCTTATGGTTTATTCGAGGCTATTCTGCCGATCGAGACGAGGTGTCGCTGCTCATCAATGAACGGAACATCGATGGATTGAACGTCTTTAACTTCCCAGCCCGCCGGTATGGATTTTTGATCGGGCTCAGGATAGGTGCCTTTCATCGCCACAAACAGCCCCTGTTCTGATAGCAATGGCCCACACCAGTCGATCATATTATCCAACGCAGTAAATGCGCGGCTGATTATCCTATCAAAAAGTTCTGGTGGGGAGTAGTTTTCTGCCCGACTTTGTATTACTTCAACGTTACTTAGTTGTAGTTGTGTTTTTGCCTGCTGCAAGAAGCGCGTCTTTTTACCATTAGAATCCAGCAGGGTATAGTTTGTTTCTGGGTTACAAACCGCCAGAATGATCCCTGGCATGCCACCACCCGAGCCAACATCCAACATGTCTTGCTTGGCCAACATTGGCAACACGCTCAAACTATCAAGTAAATGACGGATGACCATTTGCTCGGCATCACGAACAGCGGTCAGGTTATAGGCTTTATTCCACTTAACCAGCAACGCAACATAAGCAAGCAACTGCTCTATGGTGTTTTCTGGTAGTACTATTTCGAGTTGTACAAGCCCTTGTACGAGTCTTTGTTGGCAGACTTCAGGCAGATTTTCTGACATGCTGCCGTTTCTTTATGTAAACCAACAGCAATGAAATTGCCGCAGGGGTAATTCCAGATATTCGGCTTGCTTGACCAATCGTCGCTGGACGAATCTTTTCCAGTTTTGTCATGACTTCTGTCGACAGGCCTTTCACGGATTGATAATCAAAGTCTTCGGGTAGTTTGGTTTGCTCATGACGCTGATGTTTATCTATTTCATCTTGTTGACGGCGAATATAACCATCGTACTTAATGCGCACATCGACCTGCTCAGCAACTTTCTTATCTTCGGTCGGATTATCAAGCATGAACTTTAATTTGTCATAAGTTAGCTCTGGTCGCTTTAGCAGTTCCTTCATATGATATTCCTTATTTAGTGGTTTCTCTAAGTAAGGATTGATCTGTGCAGCAGCTTCAGTGTTGGGATGAATCACAACGCTTTTTATGGCATCAAGCTGAGCCTCAACCGCTTGTTGTTTTTCGCTAAATACTTGCCAGCGCTGGTCATCGATCAGCCCAAGCTCTCGGGCAACCGGCGTTAGGCGCTGATCGGCATTATCTTCTCGCAGCAGCAATCTATATTCGGCGCGCGAAGTAAACATGCGGTAAGGCTCTTTGGTGCCAAGTGTTACCAGATCGTCAATCAACACACCGATATAGGACTGATCACGGCGAGCAATCCACGGCGATTTTCCTTCAGCTTTCAGCGATGCATTTAATCCGGCTACCAAGCCCTGCGCAGCCGCTTCCTCATACCCGGTTGTACCATTGATCTGACCGGCAAAGAACAGCCCTTGGATTTTCTTGGTTTCTAATGACGGTTGTAGCTCGCGCGGATCAAAATAGTCGTATTCTATGGCGTAGCCTGGTCTCAGGATATGAGCTTTCTCGAAACCTATAATCGAGCGAATGAAGTTAACCTGTACTTCATAGGGCAAACTTGTTGAAATGCCGTTAGGATAGACCTCATTGACATCAAGTCCTTCCGGTTCAACGAAGATTTGATGTGAATCGCGATCGGCAAAACGCACCACCTTGTCTTCAATTGAAGGGCAATATCTCGGACCCGAGCTATCTATAGCGCCACTAAAAATAGCCGATCGATGAATCGACTCACGAATGATTTCATGCGTTCGCGGGGTAGTGTATGTCATATGACATGGGATCTGTTGCGGCGGCGGATTATCTGCTTTGATAAATGAGAACAAGGGCAGGGGTTCATCGCCGTTTTGCACCGTCATTTTGTCAAAGTCGAGGGTACGTTTATCAAGTCGGGCAGGGGTGCCGGTTTTTAATCGTCCAACCGCCAATTCAAATGCTCGCAAAGTTTCTGCTAGCTGTATGGACGCAGGGTCGCCTGCACGTCCACCAGATTTTTGCACCTCGCCAATGTGAATTGTGCCACCCAGAAAAGTACCAACTGTCAGCACTAAGGCATCACAGTGATAGGATAAGCCCATTTCTGTTTCGACGCTTTTTACTCTGTCATTTTCTATCGTAATGTCGGTGACATTTTGTTGGAAAATAGACAGGTTGTCTTGGTTCTCTAAAATTCTGCGGATCGCCTTTCTATATAAGGCACGATCAGCTTGCGCTCGACTAGCTCGTACAGCCGGGCCTTTACTGGCGTTAAGTGTGCGAAACTGTATTCCGGCCTGATCAATGGCAACCGCCATCGCACCGCCCATGGCATCAACTTCTTTCGTTAGGTGTCCCTTACCGATACCGCCGATGGCCGGATTACACGACATCTGTCCCAGAGTATCGATATTGTGTGTCAACAAGAGCGTTTTAGAACCACGACGTGCAGCCGCCAGGGCTGCTTCG